>CAMGCA010000114.1 GCA_946011705.1 uncultured Clostridia bacterium
GGTCAGCATGGTGTATAGCTGTACCTTTGAGCAGCTATTTCGGCTGGCGGACGATAAATACAAGGGAGCGCTGCCGGTTCCCGTCCACTTTCTCATGGACGAGTTCGCCAATGTGAGCCTGCCGGATGATTTTGACAAGCTGCTGGCGACCATGCGTTCCCGGAATGTGTTTGTGTCCATCATCATTCAGAATATCGCCCAGCTTAAGAACCTGTTTGAAAAGCAGTGGGAATCCATCTTGGGCAACTGCGATGAGTTTCTGTATCTGGGCGGCAATGAAACCGGCACCCACAAAATGATTGCGGAATCCTACCTCGGCAAGCAGACCATCGACCTAAACACCTACGGCAAAAGCTCCGGGCGCAGCGGCAACTACTCCACAAACTGGCAGATCACCGGGCGGGAGCTGCTGGATGCTGCGGAGGTGCGGATGCTGGATAACCGGTATGCGCTGTTGTTCATTCGTGGCGAAATGCCCATCATGGATGAAAAGTATGACCTGCTGAACCACCCCAATGTGAAGTTCACCCCGGAGAAAGGAGGTATGCCTTATGTCCACGGCGGCACAGAGCTGTCCGTGGGAAGTCTGTCCCTGTCCACTGTTTCCGGCAAGGAGACAAAATTTATCAACCTGTCCGAAATCGAATTTGAGCTTCTTTCTGACGAAGAAATTGAAGCGGAACTACTAACTGGAGGAAAACAAAATGAAGAACATCATTAAGAACATTGTAAACACCAAGAAGGAAAAAAATACCCAGAAGTTGCCCATGCCTTCCCATGTGAAAAAGGGCTTCCGCCGCTACTGCGCCGTCGTGGGTGCCATGAGCCTGTGTGTCCTGCTGCTGCCGGTGAGCGCTTCCGCTACTGCTGGTGACCCGCTGACGGTAGTAAACAACCTGTCCGACTTTATCTTCGGCATGATTCGTGCGGTGGGCATGATCCTGCTGGGCTGGGGCATTGTGCAGGTTGGTCTGTCTTTTCAATCCCATGACCCGTCCCAGCGCTCCAACGGCTTCCTGACTCTGGCTGGCGGTGTCATCATCACCTTTGCAAAGGAGATTCTGACGCTGATTACAGGCTAACCTTAACAACCAATCATCTCCGAACCGCAAGGCTCGGAGAGGGAAAGGAGGAATCCGAATTGTCAGATAATTGGGTTGTCCAGAACCTTCAAAATGCGCTGGAAACATGGAACGAAAAGCTGGCGGAAATCTGGACACTGGTAACACAATCGCCACAAGCGTTCAAGGGCGGCAGCATTTGGAAGGTGATGGGTAGCTTCCTGGGGGCTGTGCAGGCTGTGGGGCTAGCTCTCGTGGTGCTGTTCTTTGTTATGGGCGTGATGAAAACCTGCGGCAGCTTCGCAGACCTGAAACGCCCGGAGGTGGCGATCAAGGTATTCGTCCGCTTTGCCATCGCCAAGGCTGCTGTCACCTATGGATTGGAACTGATGAACGCTCTGTTCTCCATAGCTCAGGGGTTGGTATCCACCATCATGTCCGCAGCCGGATTTGGTTCCGTGCAAACCGCTGTCCTGCCAACGGAGATCATCACCGCCGTGGAGGACTGCGGTTTCTTTGAATCCATCCCATTGTGGGCGGTGACGCTGATTGGTGGACTGCTGATTACGGTGCTTTCCTTTGTGATGATTATGACCGTGTACGGGCGATTCTTTAAGCTGTATCTGTATACCGCCATTGCCCCCGTGCCGCTGTCTGCTTTTGCCGGGGAGCCTACCCAAAGCATAGGAATTTCCTTCATCAAATCCTATGCTGCCGTTTGCCTTGAGGGTGCCATCATCGTGCTGGGCTGCATCATTTTCTCCCTGTTTGCCGCTTCGCCCCCGGTAGTCGATCCCAACGCCGCCGCTGTGAGTATGGTCTGGAGCTATGTGGGAGAGCTGGTGTTCAATATGCTGATTCTGGTTGGTACGGTGAAGATGGCTGACCGGGTGGTACGGGAAATGATGGGCTTATAAGGAGGAAACAATGGAAATCAAAATCAATCGAGAGATTCGTGACTACCACGAATCCATGTTCATGGGTCTGTCCCTGCGGCAGACCCTTTGTTCGTTATTGGCAGTCGGTGCGGCGGTGGGCCTGTATTTCTGGCTGAACCCCATTCTGGGTACGGAAGCAGTATCCTGGGCCTGTATGTTGGGTGCCGCTCCCTTTGCAGCGCTGGGGTTTCTTTCCTACCACGGAATGCCCGCAGAGAAATTCCTGTGGGTCTGGTTCCGCTCGGAGATTCTGGAACCGAAGGTCATTCGCTTTCAGCCCACCAATCTCTATTATGAGATTATGAAAGACACCATCGCAAAACACGAAAAGGAGGCAAGAAAACAGCATGAAAGCAATTAAGCAGGTACTGCGGCAGGATAGGGAAAGCTACCGTGTTCCTCGCCGGGTGCAGGATGTGATTCCCATTCGGCGGATTTGGAGCGACGGCATCTTCCTTGTGGGAAACCGTTTTGCCAAGACCTTCAAGTTCACCGACATCAATTACATGGTTGCCTCTCAGGAATCCCAGAAGAATCTGTTCCTGACCTATGCGGCGCTCATCAACAGCCTGGATTGCAGCGCCACCACGAAAATCACCCTGAACAACCACCATCTGAACCGGAAGAATTTTGAAAGCACAGTTCTCATGAAGCTGCGAGGCGATGCTCTGGATGGCTACCGTCAGGAATACAACGATGTCATTATGGAGAAAGGCACCGGCGGCAGCGGCATTGTACAGGAGAAGTATGTGACGGTTTCTGTATGCAAGAAATCTGTTGAGGATGCCCGCGCTTATTTCACTCGCGCCGGTGCGGAGTTGACCGCCCGGTTCTCCGCCCTGGGAGCCAGAGTGACAGAACTGGACGCCACGGAAAAGCTGCGGCTTCTCCACGATTTCTACCGCAGCGACGAGGAAGTGTACTTCCACTTCGATATGCAGGACATGATGCGCAAGGGCCATGACTTCCGGGATTACATCTGCCCGGATTCCATTGAGAAGCACAGTGACTATCTGATGTTGGGCGGCAAGTATGCCAGAGTAATCTACCTCAAGGACTATGCCTCTTTCATCTCCGACCAACTTGTGACGAAGCTGACCGACCAGAGCCGGAGCATGATGCTGTCCATTGACATCATCCCCGTTGCCACCGATGAAGCGGTGCGGGAGGTGGAGCGGAAGATGCTGGGGGTGGAAACCAATATCACCAACTGGCAGCGTCGGCAGAATGCCAACAATAACTTCTCCGCCATCGTGCCCTACGATATGGAGCAGCAGCGCCGGGAGACCAAGGAATATATGACCGATTTGACCTCCCGTGACCAGAGAATGATGCTGTCGGTGCTGACCATTGTTCATCTTGCGGATACCAAGGCGGAACTGGATGCTGACACCGATGCGCTGCTGAAGGTTGCGGCAGACCATATGTGCCAGATGGCGGTGCTGCGGTATCAGCAGCTGGATGGACTGAATACTGCTCTGCCCATCGGCACTAGAAAAATCGATACTTTCCGCACTCTGACCACGGAAAGCCTTGCGGTGTTCATGCCCTTCAAGGTGCAGGAGATTCAAGAGCCGGGTGGCATCTATTTTGGGGAGAACGCGATCTCCCACAATCTGATTCTCTGCAATATGAACAACCTGCTGAACCAGTCCATGATGCTTTTGGGCATTCCCGGTTCCGGCAAATCCTTCTTTGCCAAGCTGCTGATCATTGCCATCGCCCTGTCCACCGACGATGACATCATCATTCTGGACCCGGAGGGAGAATACACGCCGCTGGTCAAGGCATTGGGCGGCTCTGTGATCCGCTATGCCGTGGGCGGCTCCGATTGGGTCAACGCTATGGACATGGAAAACGGCTATGGTGAAGGTAGTCCCGTGGCGTTCAAGTCCCAGTTCATCATGTCCCTGCTGAAACAGGTGGACCCGGACGGCATTGGGGCGCACCAGAAGTCCATCATTGACCGGTGTGTCGCCCAGGTGTTCCGGGAGCAGAAGCAGACCGGTGGTGTACCCACCCTCTGTACTGTGCGGGAGAAGCTGCTGGAACAGCCGGAGCCAGAAGCACGGGGGCTGGCGCTGACCATGGAGCTGTATACCTCCGGCTCTCTGGATATCTTTGCCCACGAAACCAATGTGGACACGCAGAACCGGATTACCTCCCACGATATTCACGCCCTCAGCGAAGATCTGAAGCAGCCCGGTTTTGTGACTATCACCGATGCCATGCTGAACCGGGTCAACCGCAACTGGGCGCAGGGTAGGAAAACCCATGTGTTTATCGATGAATTCCACATCGCCTACGAGAACGAGTACAGCGGCAACTTCTTCACCTCCGCATGGCGGCAGTTCCGTAAGCGGAATGCGGCCCCCTGTGCCATTACCCAGAATGTGGAGTATCTGCTGGATTCCATTCAGGCCAGCACTATGCTCAGCAATTCCGAGTTCATCGTCATGCTGAATCAGGCGGAATCCGATCAGGAGCGGCTGTCCCGGCTGCTGAACATTTCCCCGGAGCAGATGAGCTATGTCAACGGCGCGGAGGCAGGCTGTGGTCTGATGCGCTACGGCAATGCGCTGGTGCCCTTTGTGAATCGGTTCCCCGCAGATACGGAGCTTTACAAGCTGATCACCACAAAACCCGGTGAAGGGATGTTTGCTAAAGGTCAGGTAGATTTCTATGCCTGATATCAAAACCAGGGATGTGGTATCCGGCACCATTAAGACCCTTGACCGCAGTACCCTCGCAGGACAGCGGATGAAGGATGCCTATGTGCAAGCCAAGGACAAGGCAGAACACAGTGTGTATTCTTCAGCGCGCAGCAGCGAGGAATACGCCTCTGATCGGATTACGGATGGTGTTTCCACCGTTGCCCGCGAAGCGATTCATCAGGTAGATGTACAGGGGCACCGTATCATTCAGGGCGCACAGAGGAAATTCACCCAATGGCAGGAGAATCCCCAGCCCCAGCAATCCCCACCGCAGTCAGCATCGAGCAGTCCACAATCTTCTCCCAACACACCAGCATCCATCTCTCCTCAGCCGGTGCAGAACGGCTCCGGCACAGAGAACATCCACCATGCACAGCAGCCCCACCGGGTATCCCCCGATGGGGCTGTTTTCTCTGGTGTGGGCGGGCACTCTGAAGTTGGCTCCGGTACTTCGATTCCAAAGCAGGAAGCGGTTCACCATCAACAGATAGCTTCTGCCAAGGCGGAACTAAGATCGAAACGGGCATCCCGGCAGACGGTATCTTCTGTTCCACACGCTCCCAGTGAAGGAAAGGCATTCCATAGCCGCCATGTCCCAATAGCAAGGACTACTGCAACCGGGCGGACTGTGAAATCTGTAGAGAACGTTACGATCAAGGCACCCGAACGCACCATAAAAACAGCAAATTCCCCGGTGAAAACCGTGGAGCATATAGGCGGTACTGCCATAAAATCCACACAGGCCGCAGCCGAGGCAGCACAGAAAGCCGCCGTGATTGCCGCTAAAACCGCACATTGCCGTCATGTGGCAACGAAAGCGGCGGTTACGGTTGCGAGGAAAGCGGCTGACTATACTACCAGAGCCGCCAAAGCAATCGCACAAGCCATGCAGGAGCTGATTTCCCTTGTTGCCGCTGGCGGTGGCACTGTCCTGATACTGGTGATTGTATTGATTGTCATGTGCTTTGCCGGGATGATGCTTGCAAGTGACCAGGATGACACGGAGATTCTGCCGGTCAGCGAGGAGGTAAAAGCCTATGAGCCAATCATCCAGAAGTACGCCAAAGAACACGGCATCCCAGACTATGTGCTTCTGATTGAAGCAGTGATGATGCAGGAATCTGGTGGCCGGGGCACCGATCCTATGCAGTGTTCCGAGAGTAGTTTTAACACTCTCTATCCCCACACCCCTGGTTCGATTACCGACCCAGGGTATTCTTGCATGGGGGGGATGCAGATTCTTGCCGACGGCCGGCTAATTGCTGAGTGGGGTAGTCGGGTGGATATGGATGCCATAAAGCTGGCGCTACAAGGGTATAACTACGGTCAGGGGTACATCACCTGGGCGATGAACAAATACGGAGAATACTCCAAAGTAAATGCCGTAGAGTTTTCTCTGAAAATGGCTGAGCAATGCGGATGGGTCAGCTATGGCGATATGGACTATGTCCCCCATGTGCTGCGCTACTATCCATTGGGACAGATCTTCTATGACCCAGATACTGTTCCTCTAATCGTAGAAGTTGCCGCTTCTCAAATCGGCAATGTGGGAGGGGAACCATATTGGCGCTGGTACGGCTTTACGGAGCGTGTGGGGTGGTGTGCCTGTTTCGTAAGTTGGTGTGCCAATGAATGCGGGTACATTGATGCAGGTACATTCCCAAAGTTCTCAGGTCCGGAATGGGGTGTCTACTGGTTCAGACAGCACGGGCAATGGGTAGGACGGCAAACCGTACCAAGCCCCGGCATGATTATTTTTTACGACTGGGATGACCCGGATACAGGTGGACAGGATGGTGTAACAGACCATGTTGGTATCGTGAGCCGTGTAGAAAACGGCATCGTGTATACCATTGAGGGAAACACTATTGGAGATAGCTGTCGGGAACGCAGCCACCAGGTAGGCGATTATCAGATTTTCGGCTATGGCGTTCCAGCATATTAAAAGTGCCGCCCAATTTGGGCGGCACAACTCTAGGTTGTTCAGTCGTCCCACAGATGCCGTTCTACATACT
>CAMGCA010000115.1 GCA_946011705.1 uncultured Clostridia bacterium
GCAACCGGTAACACAGAATGTTTACATTTGGCGGCGGATCGCACTGCGGAATCACCAGTTCATTTATGAAACCGTTCCAGAAACGCCTGGGATTTCCACCAGTACTGGCTGCCCCAGTTCTCATAGTTCCACTGCTCCATATAGTCGTTGCACTCGTAGTCCACGTAGTAAAGCCTTCCCCCGCAGACCACAAAATTCGTGGGAAAATAGTCGATGTTGGTGTTTGCGGGGTACAGCAGCCTGCACATATCCTCCAGCTGCCAGTAGAACCCATCCTCCATCCGGTCTTCCAACACATAGCGGTCAATGGTGTCGCCGGAGATGTATTCTTTCAGAATCCGCTCCTGTTCCCTGTCCACGTCCAGAAGCCGCGGCATGGGGATGCCGATAGCAGCCAGACGTTCATAGTCCCGCAGCTCCGAGGCCAGCTTGTCCCCGAACTGGTAGTAATCGCAGGGCTCATGGTGAATCTGCTTGATGACGTACTTGCTTTCGCCGTCCGTCACCAGGTAGGAATAGCCCCCCTTGCCGTGCCCCAGCAGACGCAGAATCTCATAGACCTTTCCGTTAATCGTCAGTCCCATGATACTTTTTCTCCACACGCACCGCCAGAAACCGAATCAGCAGGGTCAGCAAAATAACAAAAAGCAAACAGCCGCTCATGACGCTGTAGGCAAACAGGGCCTCATTGCCCCGGCGCTGGACGTAGTATTCCATATACCCCGCCCCACCGATGGCGATGCCGATGAGCAGCCACAGGAATATCTGCCAGGCCCGTAAGCCCCGGGCCTTCACCATCCGCCGGGAGCACAGAATCACCGCCAGCACCAGCGCCACGGCCCCCCGAACCTGCACCACGCTGCCAAAGCCGATGCTGCGGAAGAACAGGGAGTCGTACCGGGTGCTGTCCAGCACCACTTGAGACGCACCGTAGAGCAGCAGGAACAGCAGGCAGGTATCGCCGTCCCGGAGCTTTCCCCGCTTCTGGCCCTTGTTGTAAAACACTGCCAGACCGATGAACAGAGCCAGCGCAACCATGGATTGCAGGGCAAAGGTTGCCAGCCGGTATTCCACCGCCCCGGATACCGCATTGTTTACCGGCGAGGCGATGGGCAGACTGCGGAAATTCATCAGAACCTGTCCCCGGTCGGAGGCATTGAACAGGGCGCTGAGCCGCCCCACCGCCATGCCGGCGCAGGCCGCCATGGACATGGCATCCAGCATTTCCGGCAGGTTCCGGTGAAGGCAGATGACTCTCGTCAAGGCTGCTGCCAATACGCAGCCAAGGAACACGCCCATGAGCGCATAGCCGCCCTCGGCGTAATTGGTCATGGCGGCGGTAAAGCCGGTATAGCTGTCGCTCTGGCAGTACCAGTGGAAGAACCGGGCAAATACCAGACTCAGCACCATGCTCACCGGCACCACCGCGAAGCCCGCCGCCCCGTTGCCGCTTTTTCCCAGATAGAAGGCCAGGAAGAAGCAGATAGCCGTGGCAGCCGCCAGGGTCAGAATCACGGAGTTCCAGTAGATGGCTGTGCTGCCGCTGTAGAACGCGATTTTATCCATTGTCCGTCCCTCCCTCCGGCACCGCCGTGGCAAAGTAGATGATATCGCTCATCTTCCGCTGCTGGCCGTTCACCGGGCGGTTCACCAGATCGTTATTCATGACGATGGTGGCGGTTTGGCCGCCGTCTAGGCAGTAGGCCATCCGGCAGCCGGTAGCGGTGATATTCTTGGCAAACTGGGCCACCGTGGGGATGGATTGGTGAGGGCCGGTAGTATTGGCAGTCACCACGATGTAATGCAGACTGTCCATCTGGCACAGAGCCGCCCGGGCGTAGCCTTCCGTAATCTCGCCCACGCCGTACCAGGTGTGCTCCACAAGCTCATAATTGTCCACCAGAATGGGCCCGAAGGCAAGGCTGAAATTGATGTCGTGCTCGTCCACAAAGGCCTGCACATCCTGCACCGTCAGCACCTCGCCGCCACGGGTGAAGTGCATATCGCCGCTGCGGTCGATGTAGCAGGTCTCGGCATAGGTGCCCTCCACCCGGCGGGTCTCCCCCTGATAGACCACCGCGCCAAAGTTACGGAAGCGGTAGAAGTCGCCGGCGGAGGCCACCACCGCGTTGACGGTTTCCGCCATTTCCGTGGTCAGGTACTGGGTATCGGAGCCGTACTGTCCGTCCGCCAGATGCCGGCGGAACTGGGAGGCGTCCTCCACCTTGATTTCGGAGAAGGTGTACACGGAATCATCGTGAACCTCCTGCCAGGTCACGGCAAAAATGCTGTCGTCCAGATAATAGCGGATGAAGCTGTCCTCATAAATCTGCTGATTGGTCTGGAAATAGGTCTTCTGGCCGTCCAGAATCCATTTGGCTTTCTTCAAAATCGGCTCCATTTCCGCCGGGCTGTCCACCTGCCCATAGCAGGACGGGTTGGGCTTGGGGGCCACCAGAGCATCTTCGGGAATGGTATAGTGCTCCCGCACCGGCTCCGTCTCTTCCTCGGTGGGTTCCGTCTGCTCCGTGAGGCCCAGATGGCTCACCTTCAGGCCGCTGTCCGCCTGAGCCATGGATTTCTCAACATAGGCATCAAAGTCATCCAGCATCGCCATATCCTTGGTTTTCACCACCACGGCGGCCTTGGGCCTGCCCACGGTTTCCACCATGTCCATAAGCAGCTTCCCCGTTGCGAAGGCACACACCGGCACCAGTATCACCGTCAAAATGATCTGAAAAATCCGTCCCGCCTTGCTCTGCGCCTTCTTCGGACGGCTCGGCTTTTTTTCCGGCTCCGGCTTTGTACGGATCACATCCGGTTCCCGTTTTCTGGGGCTGGCAGCGTATTTCGGTTTGTATCCCATGGCTGTCCCCTCCTTAACCTAGTCCGCCGGACAGAATGTCCAGCATGGCCTGATCCGGCAGCGCCCACCACTGGCCGTCCTGCTCGATGAGCTGGAAGGTAATCTGGGCAGTCACTGTCTTCGGCTCCGCCAGCGCATCCCGAAGGGCCTGCGTCCGCAGTTCCTGTCTGAGCTTCTCGGGAATCTGCCCGTCCTCCCCCAGTAGGGCAGCAGGATCCTCCTGGGCATCCAGTGTTTCCTTCAACAGCTCCCCTGCCCGCCGGTCAAGACCGGATAGGGTTTGCGCGATATCCATATGCGTCACCTGAGCGGTCTGATAGATGTTGGTTCCCTCGCCATAGCAATTCTCGCCTGTCGTTACGGCAATGCTGTCCCGGTAGGCATCCCACAGCTGCTTTCCTTCGGTCGTGGCAGGTTCCCGGTCAAGGCCCAGAGAGGGCTTTCCATAGAGGTATTCCCCCACTTTGGAAAGGTCGCCGTCATCCAGTGCTCTGAGTACCGACTGGGAACACACATTTGCTTCCTGCGTGGGCTTGACAGCCCTGGTGGGACTGTTCAGCGCCACAAAACCCGTGACAATGGAGCCCACCAGCAGCACGGTTCCCACAACGGCGAATACAGCTGACGCCAGCTTCGAAACCTTCATTTCGCCACCTCTTTCGTTCGTTTCATTGCACCCCATTATATCAGGGCATTCTGAAAATAACAACCGTTTTCTACTGTTTCTTTTCATGGCTGAACTTTTCCGGCAAAGTCGATTGCTTTTTTTGCCGGTTCGTGATACCATATTCCTGCAAATATACTGTAAAGGAGATTTTCCTATGTTCTATAAAAACGCCAGAATCTTCACCTCTGATTTCCGGTTTGTCACCGGCGGCTTTGAAGTGAGGGACGGCCGGTTCGGCGCGGTGCTGCCCGAGACCGTGCCCGAAGATGCCGTTGACCTGCAGGGCGCAACCGTCATCCCTGGTCTGGTAGATGTCCACAGCCACGGCAACTCCGGCGCGGACTTCTCCGACGGCGACTATGAGGGTCTGAAAAAAATGGCCGCCTACTACGCTTCCTGCGGCGTCACCTCCTTTGCCCCCGCCTCCATGACCCTGCCCTACGATGTGCTGGAAAAAGCCTTCGCCACCGCCAAGCAGCTGAAAGCGGAAGCTCCCGCGGGCCACGCCCGGCTCATGGGCATCCAGATGGAAGGCCCCTACTTCTCCTACAAGAAGCGGGGCGCTCAGAATCCCGACTACCTGAAGGAGCCGGATTTTGAGGGCTTCAAAGCCCTGTTTGAGGGCTGTGACGGACTGGTGCGGATCGTGGACATCGCCCCGGAGCTGCCCGGCGCGGCGGAATTCGTTGAAAAGGCCAGCAAGCTGTGCACCGTGTCCATCGCCCACACCGATTCCGACTACGACCACGCCCGGGCCGCTGTGGATGCTGGTGTGACCCACCTGACCCACCTGTATAACGCCATGCCCGGCATTCACCACCGGAACCCCGGTGTCATCCCCGCCGCTGTGGAGAACCCCAATGTGCAGGCGGAGATCATCTGCGACGGCTACCACATCCACCCCGCCTCTGTCCGGCTGGCCTTCACCAAGTTCAAAAACCGCATAATTCTGGTCTCCTACTCCGGACGCACCGCCGTTCTGTCCGCGGGCACCAAGTTTGAGCTGGGCGGTCAGGACGCCTGGCTCCGGGACGGCGTTGCCCGTCTGGCCGACGGCACCATCGCCTGCTCCGCCGCCAACCTGTGGCAGTGCCTGAAAAACGTCCTGAGCTGGAACGTCCCCGAGGAGGAAGCCGTCCGGGCCGCGACTTACAACCCCGCTAAGGCCCTGGGCGTTCTGGATCAGATCGGCTCCATTGAGGAGGGCAAGCTGGCCGACTTCCTTGTCTGCGCCCCCGACTACTCCGAAAAGCGGGTGTTCATTGGCGGCGTAGAGCTGTAAAGCGTTTTCTGATTCCGAGGGGGGCGGCGTCCTCGACGCCCCGGCAGTTCCAGCTACGTATTCGCCGGAATTTCGTGCGAATCGGCACGGTTCACTGCCGGGACGTCCGGAGGCCGTCCCCTATGAGTGCGTAATCTGTGAGGTATTTATGCGAAACCGTTACATCGGCGACAGGGCGTTTTACCGCCATGTCCTTGGGATCGCCGTGCCCATTATCATCCAGAACGGCATCACCAACTTCGTATCCCTGCTTGACAACATCATGGTCGGTCAGGTGGGCACCATTCCCATGAGCGGCGTGTCCATTGTCAACGGCCTGATTTTTGTTTTTAATCTGTGCGTTTTCGGTGCCAGCTCCGGCGCCGGAATTTTTACTGCCCAGTTCCACGGCTCTGCCGACACCGAGGGCGTACGCTACACCTTCCGGTTCAAATTTCTGATCTGTGTGCTGCTGGGGCTGCTTGGCGGCACCGTTTTCGCCCTGAAGGGCAGCACCCTCATCGGGCTGTACCTCACCGGCGAGGGTGACGCAGCCACGGCGGCGGGTGCGCTGGAATACGGTCTCAAATATCTGGCCATCATGCTCTGGGGCTTTCTGCCCTTCGCCATTGCCAACGCTTATGCCAGCACCCTGAAGGAATGCGGCAACACCTTCCTTCCCATGCTGGCAGGCATCGCCGCCGTGCTGGTGAACCTGTGCCTCAACTATGTTCTGATCTACGGCCATTTCGGCGCGCCGAAAATGGGTGTGGAGGGCGCGGCTCTGGCAACCGTCATTTCCCGGTATGTGGAGCTGGCGATTCTCGCCGGGTGGGTGCACCTCAACCACCGGCGCAACCCCTTCATCGTGGGCGCTTACCGCAGCCTGTACCTGCCGGGAACGCTGCTGAAAAGCATCATCATCAAGGGAATGCCGCTGCTTGTCAACGAGGCACTCTGGTCCAGCGGCATGGCCTTTATGAACCAGTGCTACTCCACCTGTGGACTTGACGTGGTGCCCGCCATGAACATTTCCAGTACCCTGTTCAATCTGGCTTCCGTAGTATTTCTGTCTCTGGGCAACGCCGTGGGCATTATCATGGGCCAGATGCTGGGCGCGGGCCGGACGGAACCAGAGGTCCGGGATTCCAACCGGAAGCTGCTGACCCTATCCGTCAGCTCCGGGGCCTTCTTTGGCCTGCTTATGGCCTGCATTTCCGGCCTGTTCCCCCAGATTTACAACACCACCGACGCCGTGCGGCATCTGGCAACCGCTCTGATCTGCGTCAACGCGGTCTTCATGCCCTTTGACGCCTACGTCAACGCCACCTACTTCACCCTGCGCTCCGGCGGTCAGACCTTTGTCACCTTCCTGTTCGACAGCTGCTTTACCTGGGTGGTCTGTGTGCCGGTGGCCTACTGCCTGAGCAGGTTTACCAGTCTTTCCATTGTCCCCCTGTTCTCCATCTGCCTGTCCACCTACCTCATCAAGTGCGCCATCGGTGCGTTCATGCTAAAGCAGGGCAAGTGGATTCAGAATCTGACGGTATAAATCCGGCATTGTCATCGCGCACCAAAACGCTTTCAAAGAAAGCGACGGTGGAGAAAAACGCCGGTGCCGTGATTTTATGCTGGTGTGCCTGCTGATTTTCACGATCTATTTTACGAAAAACAAATTCACAGAGCTTTCCCGGGCGGCCCTTCGTCTGGCTGCGCTGTATGCCGCCTTTGAGGTTGCGGTCTTCACCATCAATCCCATCTGCGAGGTGGCGTTGGGGTATGTGCGTGGTGCTGGCTCTGCTGATCGTGAAAATGTGCAGGGTCCCCCAGGAATACAGGGCGCAGTTCCTGCTTGTGATTACCGGAGTATTAAGGCAACACCGCTTAGGTGGGAGCTGCGGGCTTCGGCGGATCTTTTGCCCC
>CAMGCA010000116.1 GCA_946011705.1 uncultured Clostridia bacterium
TGGCATGATCTGCGGCGGTGCCTGCGATGTATTCTTCCATTACCTGCCTGCCGGGGACATCCATACCATTATGCTTTGTGATGAAGCAGAGGCAGAGTTCCAGCGAGGCAGCAATTTGTGGCTGCTGACAGATGTGGGCGAAAATGGACAAATGGGTCTTTATGCAGAGGATTTAGGCTTCTGGGGCATTTCCGTTCCGGAAAAGCTGACTTTATCCCGCCATCCGGAACGAACCGGCAATATTTTCGCCGAACAGATCAACGTCTCCGGCAGGGTTTACATTTTCGGCGGCGGTCATGTGGCCCAGGAGCTGGTTCCTGTTCTGTCCCATGTGGGCTTCCGCTGCGTGGTCATGGATGACCGGGCGGAGTTCACGAAAAAAGAACTGTTCCCCGGTGCGGAAGAAGTCATCTGCGGCGATTTACAAAACATTGGCAACTATATGACCATTGGGAATGACGATTATGTCTGCGTTATGACCCGTGGCCACGCCTACGATACCGTTGTGCAGGCACAGGTTCTCAGGTGCCGTCCCACCTACTGCGGTGTCATCGGCAGCGCCTTCAAGGCAGCCGGTGTCCGCAAGACTCTGAAACAAGAATACGGTCTGCTGGATGAGGAGCTGAATCTGGTCACCACGCCCATCGGCCTGAATATCAAGGGGGAAACACCGGCGGAAATCGCCATTTCCATTGCCGCCCAGATGATCCTCCACCGGGCAGAGAGAAACGGTCTATGAAACGGCGGCTGTTCCTCACCGGCCCCATAGGCTGCGGAAAAAGCACCGCCATTACCCAGGCGTTGGGAGAAAGAACACAGCAGTGCGGCGGATTCCTGACCCGGCGGTACCGGGATCCCTACCTGCATTTTACATTGGAAAGTCCTGATGGTAACGTAAAGAGTACTTTTTTGGATTTCGCATCCGGAAAACCAGAGGTTGATCTGGCTGTATTTTCCAAAAACTATCTGCGCGGTGAGACATTGGTTCTCGATGAGATCGGCGGAATTGAATTGCTGAATCCGGAGTTCGCCTCTGCATTGGAAGCCGTTCTCAGCAGCGGCATTCCCATTCTTGGTGTGCTTAAAGGGGAAGGCGCTGCCGGCGCATTGATTGACAAACTGGGTCTAACCGAAGAATACCATTGGGCAGCCGGTAAACTGCGGCAGCAGCTGTACAATGATCCCAATACATTGGTATATACATGTACCCAATACGACGAAAACGCCTTGCTTCTGGTAAGGCGTTGGGTGGAGGAATACTGCCATGACTGACTTTTTCGAACTTTACGATGCTCTGACCGAAGGCATTTCTTCCGATGCTGTGGTTACGGATACCCTCATGGGGGAATGTTGGACGGCTGTGGAGACAAACAGGCATTTCGGCATGGCCATGACCACCCCGGTGGATACCGCACCCCGGATGATATATCGCGACTATACCAGTATGGGACTAAAGGAACTGGCACTGGCCTCCAAAAGCTGGAACCTCACCGAAGCAGGATTTGGTATGGCTGCTGTGAATGCTTACTACAACACTCCGGAGCAGCTGGACATACGGAATGCCTATGAGCCATTCGACAAGTACTGTACCGACGGTGTGGACCTTCGGGGAAAGCACATCGGTGTTGTGGGACATCTGAATATGCCCCAATCTGTATACGAACAAGCTGCATCTGTCCGGATTCTGGAGCGCAGTCCCCGTCCCGGTGATTATCCGGACTCTGCCTGCGATTGGCTGATCCCCCAGTGCGATGTGGTCATCATGACCGCCAGCACACTGGTAAACAAAACCCTGCCGCATTTATTGGAACTGTCCAGGAACGCATATACCATTCTGGCAGGTCCCAGCTGTCCCATGTGTCCGCAGCTGCTTGATTTCGGCATCGACCGGATTGCAGGGCTGGTGATCACCGATGTGCCCGGAATGAAAAATAAGATCCGCAGGGAGATTTCCGGCCCGCCCTACAATATGGGCAAGCCCTTCCTGCTCAGTAAGGAGCGCCTATGAATGAAATTGAAAACAAGCACCGCCGCACGGTGCTGCTTATGGGAATCGCTCTGATTCTATGTATGTTAGGTTCCTTTACCTTAGGGCGCTATCTCGTTTCTCTTTCTGAACTTTTGGGTGTGCTGGGAAGCAAACTGGGTCTGCCCATCAAACCTTTCTGGACAAGTTCCGTGGAAGCGGCGGTATGGAATATCCGTCTTCCCCGTGTCATTCTGAGTGTACTGGTAGGCGGGTGTCTTGCCTCCGCCGGCGGAGCATACCAGGGTGTCTTTCAGAATCCCATGGCATCTCCCGATATCTTAGGCGCTTCTGCCGGTGCCGGTTTTGGTGCAGCTCTGGCCATCCTGCTGGGCGCTTCCAGTATGGGCATCACCATCGGCGCTTTTGCCGCCAGTCTTCTGACTGTGGCTCTGGTTTTCACCGTCAGCCGCCATGCCCGGGGCGACCGGGTGCTGGGTCTGGTACTGGCCGGTATTATGGTCTCCTCCCTGTTTCAGTCAGGAACTTCTTTCTTAAAATTGGTGGAAGATCCGAACAATCAGCTGTACCAGATTACTTACTGGCTCATGGGCAGCCTCAGCGGTGCCGCATGGAGCGATATCGGCTTTGTGCTACTTCCCATGCTCTGCGGTCTGATACCATTGTTTCTGCTGCGCTGGCAGCTGAATGTCATCACCATGGGTGACGACGAAGCCCGTGCAATGGGCGTGGATCCCCGTAAAATCCGCTTGTGGATTGCCGTGGCCTCCACGCTGGTAACGGCTTCCGCTGTATCGGTCAGCGGTATGATTGGCTGGGTCGGACTGGTGATTCCCCATATGATGCGTAGAATAGTTGGCAGTGATTACCGGTTCCTGATGCCCGCCTCCATGCTGGGCGGCGGAATCTTCCTGCTGATCGTGGACAATGTCTCCCGCAATGCCACAACAGCCGGCATTCCCATCGGCATCTTAACCGCCTTCATCGGCGCGCCCTTCTTCCTGTGGCTGATTACCGGAAAGGGGGATCACTATGAGCATTGAAGTCACAAACTTAAGCTTTTCCTATGGCGATCGCCCGGTTCTGCACGATATCAGTTTTTCTGTAGGAAATGGAGAATTCTTATCTATCCTGGGTCCCAACGGTGTGGGCAAAAGCACATTGTTCCGCTGCGTTCTGGGGCTTCTGTCCGGCTATACCGGTAGTGTTTCCGTGGACGGAACGGATGCCCGTACATTTTCTATCCGTGAGGCAGCCAAACATATTGCTTACATTCCTCAGTCCAGCCGATCTATTTTCAATTACAGCGTTTTCGACATCGTTCTGATGGGCAGAACCAGTGGATTAAGTACCTTCCGCAGCCCCGGTAAGAAAGATAAGGAACTCTGTCAGTGGGCTATGGAGAAAGTGGGCATCACCCATTTGCAGGACCGCTGTTTCCATCGGTTATCCGGTGGTGAACAGCAGCTGGTGCTAATTGCCCGGGCGCTGGTACAGAAAGCCCCGGTATTGATGTTGGACGAACCTACTGCCAATCTGGACTTCGGCAATCAGCTTCTGGTACTGGAGCAGGCAAGAAGCTTAGCGCAGGAAGGCTACACCGTCATTCAGACCACCCATCATCCGGAGCAGAGCTATATGTACTCCGACCGGATTCTTGCCATTCAGAAAGGACGGGTGCTAACGGAAGGAAAACCCAGGGAGGTTTTAACAGAGCAGACCATCCGTGCGCTGTACGGTGTGGATGTGGAAATCGTCAGTTTGTATCACGACAGCGCGCGAATTTGCATCCCTGCACACATCACCAAATAAGGAGGAGTAGATATGAAAAAAGCAGCCATAGTTTTTCTGGTTCTTGCCCTTCTGCTTTGCGGCTGCGGACAAGCAAATGTAAATACAGTTGAGGAAACACAGGAATTTACGGATTCCACAGGCAGAACCGTATCCCTTCCTGCAAAAATCACAAGGATTGCCATTTCCGGCCCCTTGTCCCAGATCTACATCCTGCCCCTGGCCGGTGACATGCTGGTAGGTGTATCCACTGCCTATGCAGAAGATGCGCAAAGCTATTTGCCCGCCTATATCTATGAAAAAGCAGAAATCGGGCAGCTTTACGGCGGCAAGGGTGAAATGGATCTGGAAGCTCTTCTGGCTGCCGCACCGGATGTGGTAATCGACATCGGCGAGGCAAAGAAAACCACTGCTGATGATCTGACCGCTCTGACAGAGCAAACTGGAATTCCTTTTATCCACATTGATGCCACCGTGGCTACCGCACCGGAGGCTTACCGCATCCTGGGCAAGCTGCTTGGGCGGGGAGAAAAAGCTGAAGAACTGGCGGTCTGGTGCGAAAACACCTATGCCATGATTACGGATATGATGATGCAGGTGGACGCAGCCGGCGCCCGTAAAACCCTGCTCTACTGTCTTGGTGACAAGGGTGTCAACGTGATTGCCAAGGGCAGCTTCCATGCGGAGACCATCAATTTCATGTCTGATAATCTGGCCGTGGTGGAAGAGGTGGTCTCCAGCGGCGCCGGCAACGAAGTGGATTTGGAGCAGATCCTGGTCTGGAATCCCGAAGTAATCATCTTTGCACCTGACAGCTGCTATGAAGACATTGCGCTTTCTCCCCAGTGGCAGAGCGTAGGGGCTGTGGCCCAGGGCAATTTCTATAAGACACCCACAGGCCCTTACGGATGGCTGTCTTCGCCGCCTGCGGTGCAGCGGTATTTGGGTATGCTCTGGCTGGGGCATCTGCTGTATCCGGAATACACAGAATATGACCTGCAGGAGGAAGTGACGGCATATTACAAGCTGTTCTACGGCTGCGATCTGACAGATGAAATGTATCAGAAGTTGATCACCAATGCACTTCCCTGACAGGAAAAGGAGGTGCCCATGGCATCAAAATTGGGCGGTTACGCGGGCAAGGTCATCCAGATTGATTTGACCACCGAGGCCGTGACGGAATATCCCTGGACAGACCGGCAGCGGCAGCTGTACCTTGGCGGCAAAATTATGGCAAACCGTATCCTTGCAGATCATCTGACAGGAACAGAAACTGCTTTTTCGGAGGAAAACTGGGTAATCCTGTCCACCGGACCGCTGACAGGAACCGGCGCACCGGGTTCTATTCGGTTTGACATTACAGCATTGTCTCCCAAAACAGGACTCCCCTCATCCTCCAACTGCGGCGGCAGCTTTGGTTTGTATCTGAAGAAGGCAGGCTATGATGCTCTGATCCTATCCGGCCGCTGTCGGACACATCGCTGGCTGGAAATCTTCGGGGAACGTATTCAGTTTCACGATGCCGATGACCTTTGGGGCAAAGGAACCACAGAATGCCGGCAGCTGCTTACCAGACTGCTGAATTACAATTCCTATAGTTCACTTTGCATCGGTCCGGCGGGAGAAGAATGGATTCCTTCCGCCACAGTCATCAGTGATGACCGGGCAGCAGGCCGGGCTGGATTGGGTGCCGTTCTGGGATGGAAGAAACTGAAGGCCATTACTGTCACCGGAAGCAAACCGATTCCAATCTACATCAAAGAGAAAACCATAGTAGAAAACAAAAAATGGTTTGCCGCGCTGAGCACCCACCCTTTCACCTCAGACAAAGAGAAGGTAAGCAGCTGTGTCGGCTGTCCCATCCGGTGCAAAACACCCGGTACGGAAGCAAACGCGATCCTGAATGATCTGGGCATTGATTCCATTGCCGCTGCGAAGGGCATCCAATGGCTGGAGGAAAGAATCGGCTTCAAGCCGGAAGCCAATTCCAAAAATAAGGACGGTCAGCGCCGGAAGGGGATCTACCCTGCCATGCTGAAAGCCTTCGGTCTGCAGGAATCTCTGGATACCGCTATGCTCTACCAAGATCTGACAGAAGCTGTAAGCGCATCGGGGCTGTGTATGTTCACAGCCAATGGTTGCTGTCCATCTTTTTTGACTACAAAACCCGATAGGATCGCTGCAAAATTCCTTCGTAAAATTCTACGCCATTCGGGGTGGTTCGTTCACTTTGCAAACCGGCATCCGGAAATTTTGAATTTCCAGATTTTTCACACACGAATGCTCCGCAGCAGCACAGGTATGAAACTGAATCTGGGAGGCTTTCTGAAAATCGGAAAACGAAGCTGCGACTTAGAGCAATATCTGAATTGCAAATTTAACGAAAAGCCGAAGCTTCCCAAACATCTTCGGGATGTTGACCCAGAGGCTTATTATAAAGCCCGGGGATGGGATGAAAATGGTGTGCCGTCAATATTCGTTTACACACCAGACAGTCAATAACGTTTCCTACAAATACATTCGCCTGAATACAACGGTGCGTTCTGAAAACGTAGCGTCGCAACAACTACATGATGCACGAATTTCCAAATTCATTCCATGAGTGCAGCATTAGAAATCCCCACAGTTTTTCCTCTCCTTACTGGAGGATCGACTGTGAGGATTTTTTGTGTTGGAATGTGTAAGTACAAACTCCCTTTTTCAGTTTGTGGGTACAGATTTCAAAACGGCTGGGATTGTAAAGGGACGGCAGGTTCCTTGACTTTGGGGTTTCCAATAGGGGTGAAAGCCCCCTGTTGGCACACGATTCTCCGTTGGAAAGTCTAGTGTGTTAGACCTTTTGCGACCGTGGTCTGCTGAAAGGGGTTGTATCGAAGCGGCGATTGGAATATTCGACATGACCGGCAGTTACGCCGAAATCACTT
>CAMGCA010000117.1 GCA_946011705.1 uncultured Clostridia bacterium
CAGATACCCAAACGGCAGGTTTGTATGGTAAAAGATTCCTCACGGACTCTGAGCATAGCCGTGCGGGAGTTTGAAAAAATGCTCTGTCAGCAATCCAATACAAAATGAAAGGATAATTCAGAGTGTGTGTATGTCACTCATAAAAAGAAGGTTGATTTATGAATCAGACAATTTCAAAAATTCCAAGAGAAGAAGCGGTGGAGGCGATCTTCTCTAAAATTCTGCAATCACCAAATGCGTGTGCAAGACTCAGCGAGATATTTTATGAGCATCTGGACGATGATAACCGGATTCCTGATTCTGATCCGGAACAATTCGCAAAAATTTTCTTTTCAGCCTACGAGAATCAGGATATCAATGCCTTGCTGCTGGCAGTCTGCCAGCGAAGCATGTTTGATCTGCTGCGTGAAGCATATTTGATCCCCAAGCGGTTCCGCGGAAAAGCAGGAATGAATCCGCTTCTGCTGACAGATGCGGATGGCGGCTTGATGGAGCAAGTCGTTACGGAAGAAGGAAAAGGCGTATCCCACCATGAGTTTGCAAAGTTTCAGGAGGTCCTGCAAAATCATCACTGCGCGCCTCGTTCCAGACTCTACTTGGCCGATGGGTTCGATATTATCCGCTCATATACAGAGCAGTTGAATATTGAAGAAAAACTCTGCAATCGCAGGCGAGGAATTCTGGCGCTGTATGCGCTTCCTGACACGGCTGCATTGGGGATGAGTGAAGCACAGGCCTACGCCATTATTTGGGACGCCTTTTGCTCCATTCAGAAAAGCGCGCCTTCGTCAATGGTTTACTATGGGCAGGAGACTGGCTCAAAAGACGGCCAAAAATATGATGAGGTTGGAATCCTGCTCCCCATCCACGAATTTGAAAAGCAGATGCTGCATCATTTGGAGGAAGTAGATGGGATTGTGCTTTCCTGCAGGGAAAAGATGATAAAGCAGGCGGGGAAAGACAGTCTGCCGCTGTAATGGGGAGAATCACAGATGAAAAAGGCCAAACAAATGTCGGAATCCATACGCCTTGGGATGCTTCTGGCCGTATCCGGTGGTTTTATGGACGCCTATTCATATATTGAGCGTGATCATGTATTTGCCAACGCACAGACCGGCAATATGCTGCTGCTCGGTGTGAATTTGTCCGAGGGAAACTTTCAGATGGCCATGCACTATTTTTTCCCTGTGTTTGCCTTTGCACTGGGGATTTCATTGGCGGAGCTGGTACATGTGGGCAAAAATCGGTTCTTGCACTGGCGGCAAAGCGCAGTCTTGATTGAGGCAGTCATCCTTGCGGGAGTCGCGTTTTTCCCACTTTCCATGAACCTGTTGGCCAATTCCTTGACCTCTTTTGCCTGCGGAATTCAAGTGGAGAGTTTCCGAAAGATTCGTGGAAATAGTATCGCAACGACCATGTGTATCGGGAATATGCGAAGTGGGACGCAAAATCTCTGCAACTACTTTCAGAGCAAAGATATTGAATATCTCCGGAACGCCGTTTTATATTTTGGAATTATCCTGTGCTTTGTCATCGGCGCAGTAATAGGAAATTTTTCTATTCAGCTCTTGCATGAAAAGGCAATTCTTTGCTGTTCCGTCCTGCTGGTTTTTTCTTTTATCATGATGTTCATTGACTACGAGAAAGGGCAAAACAGCATATTCTGAGAAGGACTTTGAAAACTGAAAATCATGGTTCATCAAACCGATACAGAGCGAATGAAATCGAGCCGCGGAGTATTTCCTGACTGCTTTGGCAGAGCTCATCTGTTTGCCGGTACCTGCAAGAATTCAGAGCGCGTCGCAAAACCATCTCGCGTTTTTCTTAGCCTGTGTTAGTGTTATACAAAACGTTGGAATCAGACAGGGTGGAAAGACGAGTCGCTGCGGCCACCTCTGAATCTGCTTCATTTTTATAGGATAGAACCCGCGTTTCTTTGTGCTAAACACGGATTAAAGGAAGTGATTGGATGTTTGAATTATTGGAAGATGAAAACATCGACCCTGAGCTGCTGCGGGAACTCAGAGCCTTTCGGGAGGCGTATCCTCTGCCGGATTCCCTGCGGGACAGGGTTCCGATGCCCCTCTATCACTATTACGGAAAGGACATCTGGGAACAGGCCGCCGCAGCCCTGCTGTGCGGCAAAAACCTGCTGCTGGCCGGCGGGAAGGCCACCGGCAAAAACGTCCTGGCAGAAAACCTGGCCGCAGTGTTCGGCCGTCCGGCCTGGAACGTTTCCTTCCACGTCAACATGGACGCCGCCGGCCTCATCGTCATGGACACATTTGAAAACGGGCAGGTGCGGTTCCGTCCCGGCCCTATCTATCAGTGCGTGAAGTACGGTGGCTTCGCCATTCTGGACGAGATCAACATGGCGAAAAACGAAGCTCTGGCCGTGCTGCACTCGGCGCTGGATTTCCGCCGGGTCATCGACGTACCGGGCTATGACCGCATCCCTATGGAGCCTTCCACCCGGTTCATCGCCACCATGAACTACGGCTATGCCGGCACCCGGGATCTGAATGAGGCCCTGACCTCCCGGTTTGCTGTCATTCAGATGCCCACCATCAGTCCGGAGAACCTGGACCGGCTCCTGGCAGGACAGTTCCCCTCTCTGAAAAAGAAGTACCGGGAACAGTTCGCCCAGCTCTTTTTCGAGCATCAGAAGAAGTGCGAGAGCGCCGAGATTTACACCAAGGCCTTGGACCTCCGGGGCCTGCTGGACGCGCTGGATCTCATGCGCGCAGGCGTCCCCGTCGTGGCGGCTCTGGACATGGGAATTACCAACAAGGCCTTTGACAGCTATGAACAGGGCCTGATCCGTGATACCATGGCCCTGCGGATATCTCCCCGCCTCACCCGTGCCCAGCTGTTCGAGGGATAAGACCATGCTGACACAGCATTACAGCGCCCAGCAGCGCCGGGCGCTGAACCAGATCTGGACCGCCGCCGGACAGTACGGCTTCGACCCGCTGTTCATGGCCCTGCGCAGCGACGGGACGCCGGACATCTATATGAACTGCATCGTGGGCTGCGTCCGGAAATGGTACGGAGCGGACATGCCCCGGGCGCTGTTCGGTGCCTGGGCGGAGGACCGCCGTCAGGCCATGCTGGACGATCTGGCGTGGCTGGCGCTGGAGAACGCCGTCTTTCAGCGGGAGCTGCCGGAACGGCCTATTCTGGCGGAGGCCCGCCGGGCCCACGCGGAGGATTTCTTTGACGGGGAGTACCAGCTCTCCCGGCAGGAGTGGATGGCCAAGAACCAGCTGGTCTACACCATGCAGGCCGCCCGGTGGAAAAGCGTGCTGGGCCAGCGTCCGCCGGTGATGACGCCCTGGGAGCGGAATCTGTCCGACGCTCTGCGCTGCGGTGGAGAGCTGGCCGGCGCCGCGCTGGCCGGCGCCATTCGGAACGCCTTTGCCCAGTCAGGGCTGTTTGATGGAACAGCCCGGTCCAAAACGGCCCTCCATCTGCACTTCGACGGCAAATGGGCCTCCGCCATGGCAAAGTTCCTGCCCACGGAGATCGTCCACACCGACGTGCTGACGGTGGGGCACTCCAGTGCCGCCGGAGCCGGAGGCGGGCCGAAGCTGGATGTGCGCCGGGCAAAGCTGCGGCTGAATGAGAACGCCGAGCCGGACCGGCAGTACATTGAGAGCTGCTTCGGCCGCTCCCTCTATTCCCCAGAGGAACTGGCGGCGGCGGAGCAGCAGCTCTGTACCGGCAGTCATCTGGGCTGTCATCTGTGGTTCACGGCGGGTGCCCCGGACCCGGAGCGCGCCCGCAGCGGGGACTCCCGGCGGCTGACAGAGGAAGCCGCCTTGCAGGCCCGCCGGAACCGGGAGGCTTTCAACAGAGACAGCAGTCTCCATCAAAACGCCATCCTGCGGCTGACAGAGCAGATCCGCAGCTGCATTCAGGTCCACAGCCAGACCGAGACGGAGACGGCCCGCAGCGGCCGTCTGGACAGTCCCCGGGCCTGGCGGGCGGCGGTGTTGGAGGACCGTCAAGTCTTCCTGCGGGACATCAGTGCCCACCGGCCCGGATTCTCCGTGGACCTGCTGCTGGACGCGTCCTCCTCCCGGCTCCACTGTCAGGAGACCATCGCCGCTCAGGGCTATATCCTGGCGGAGAGCCTGCAGCGATGCAGCATCCCGGTACGAGTCACCAGCTTTTGCAGTCTCCGGGGCTACACGGTACTGCGGGTGCTGAAGGGCTTTGCCGACAAAAAGGGTAGTGAGAATATCTTCAACTACTTTGCCTCCGGCTGGAACCGGGACGGACTGGCCCTCCGGGCGGCGGGGGATCTGCTGCGAAGCGCACCGGAGGAGCGTCATCTTCTTCTGCTGCTGACGGACGCCAGTCCCAACGACAGCCACCGCATCCCGCCGGACGGGAAGCATCCCTTCGGCTGCGATTACGGGGATCGAGCCGCCGTGGAGGACACCGCCCGGGAGGTCCGCTCGCTGCGGCGGAAAAGTGTCCGGGTGGCGGCGGTCTTCATGGGAGAGGATATGAGTGTCCCCGGCGCGGAGGAAATTTACGGAAAAAACCTGGCCCGCATCCGCAGCATGGACCAGCTGGCTGGTGCGGCAGGCGCCCTGATCCGCCGGGAAATTCAGGATCTCTCCGATTAGATATCAGGCGAATGACGAATGGTGCATTCAATTTGAATGGAAGGAGTATTTAATGTGGCATTTTTTGAGAAGAAATCTACTGTTTTTAGGAAACAGGACAAGGCTGGCTGGCTTTCTGCCAAAGAGACGCTGAAAACCGCCGGCATCCGGGGAATCCGGGCTGGACGATACGATGTGGAGCCGCCTGTCTGCGGATGCGGCGCCAAGCTGGACCCCAGAAATTTCGGCGCAAAAGGTCCTATCGACCGCAGCATGTATTTTATTGAGGTGCCGTTGGAGGAGGTGAAACGGGCCAGAGCATTGCTGAGTGTTTCTGAGGACGTACCGCAGTTATGAGAAAACACTTCTGCGTTGGAAAGCAGTCTTTACATGCTTCGCTTATGGCTAAGATTTTATAGGTTTTTTCCGATTACAAATGAAAAAATTTTACATTGAGTATTGTATTTTCGAAAAGAGCGGCTATAATAGCCTTCTGGTGTGAATAGATTGTTTATTCACAAACAATCTGCACAAATATTAAGGGAGGAATCTATATGGTCAGTTTTCTAATTTGTCTGGTACTCCTGATCGGCGGTTACTTTACATACGGTAAAGTCATCGACAACACTCTGGGTCCGGACGACCGCGAAACTCCCGCTGTCCGCATCAACGACGGTATCGACTACGTCGTTATGCCCCAGTGGAAGCTGTTTCTGGTGCAGCTGCTGAACATTGCGGGCCTTGGTCCCATCTTCGGCGCAATGCAGGGTGCTCTGTGGGGCCCTGTGGTGTTCCTGTGGATCACCTTCGGAACCATCTTCGCCGGCGGCGTTCACGACTACTTCGCCGGTATGCTGTCCGAGAGAAACGACGGTGCTTCCATCTCCGAGATCTGCGGCATCTATCTGGGCAACGGCATGAAGACCGTCATGCGTGTCTTCAGTGTCGTTCTGCTGGTGATGGTGGGCACCGTATTCGCCGTCGGCCCCGCTGGCCTGATCGTCACCCTGTTCCAGAACAGCGGCTTCACCGGCATCGTAACCAGCAAGGAGTTCTGGCTGTGGGTCATTCTGGTCTACTACTTCATCGCCACCTTCATCTCCATCGACAAGATCATCGGCAAGATCTATCCTCTCTTCGGCATCTGCCTGATCATCATGGCTGTGGGTGTCGCCTTTGGTATCTTTACCAATCCCGCTTACACCATTCCCGAGCTGTGGACCCACTTCTACAACATGCATCCCAGCGGAACGCCCATCTGGAGTTTCATGTTCATCACCGTGGCCTGCGGTGCCATCTCCGGTTTCCATGCCACCCAGTCTCCTCTGATGGCCCGCTGCATGAAGTCCGAAAAGCAGGGCCACATGGTATTCTACGGTGCCATGGTCTGCGAGGGCATCATTGCTCTGATCTGGGCCGCCGCCGGCTGCTCCATCTATGAGGTCACCGGCGGTCTGAATACCGGCCTCCAGGCCGCTCTTGCCAACGGCCAGTCCGCCGCCATCTATGACGTCTGCGTCAAGACCATGGGCGGCGTGGGTATTGCCCTGGCCATGCTGGGCGTCATCGCCTGCCCCATCACCTCCGGCGATACCGCTTTCCGCAGCGCCCGTCTGACCCTGGCCGACTGGTTCAAGATCAATCAGGACAAGTTCCAGAAGCGTCTGGTCCTGTGCGTGCCCCTGCTGCTGGTGGGCGCATTCGTGGGCCATCTGGACTACTCCATCGTCTGGCGTTACTTCAGCTGGACCAACCAGACCCTGGCTATGATCGTCCTGTGGGCCGCCAGCATGTATCTGTTCCATCAGAAGAAGAACTTCTGGGTTACCGTGGTGCCCGCCACCTTCATGAGCGCCGTGTCCTGCACGTACTTCCTGCTGGGCAATGAGTGCCTGGGCCAGTTCCTGAACAGCAAGGACGCCGCTGGCGCCGTCATCTACAACACCGCAGTGGCGTATCCCGTCGGCATCATCTTTGCCGCCGTGCTGCTGTTCATCTTCCTCCGCACCACCAAGAAGCATGCTGCAAAGAAGTATATATTCCCACCAGTCTCTTCCAGAAACACAACCTCCAGCCCGCCACTG
>CAMGCA010000118.1 GCA_946011705.1 uncultured Clostridia bacterium
AACCTACATAGACCCCCCTAATACGCATGTTCATCTGGGCGGCTTCCTTCGCCATGTCCACAATGCTACCGTCACCGCCGAAGCAGATTACCAATTCCGCGTTGGGCAGCTCCCGGTCCAGCCGGGAAAAGCGAAGATCCCGGGGCAGATCATAGGCGCGGTCCACCTCAAAGGGAAGGCACAGCCGGGTGCTGATGCCCGCGTCCTTCAAAATGCGCATAGCTTCCCGGACCGTCTGGAAATTCTTGTCCCGATAGGGATTGGGAGTAAGAATCACATTTTTCATCAGTTACTCCCCCTTATCCAGCGCGGCGTGGGCCTGCTCCACCACATCCGCGGTATCCGGTCAGATGCCCTCCGGCGCGGCCAGCCTCACATGCGCGAGAAATTCAATATTGCCCTCCGGCCCCTTAACCGGGGAGAAGGTCAGCCCCAGAATCTGAAATTCCAGCTCTTTTGCCAGGGCCACAAAATTGTCCAGCACTTCCTTGTGGGTGCTCTTTTCCCGGACAACGCCCTTTTTGCCCACCTTTTCTTTACCCGCCTCGAACTGAGGCTTGATGAGGCACAATACCTGCCCGGTGGGTTTCAGCAGGGCCTTAATGGCGGGCAGGACGATTTTCAGGGAGATAAAACTCACATCGACAACCGATAAGTCCAGCGGTTCTCCCAGCTGCTCCGGGGTGACATAGCGGATATTGGTTCGCTCCATAACCACCACTCTGGGGTCGCTGCGGATTTTCCAATCCAGCTGACCGTAGCCCACATCGATGGCAAAGACTTTTTTCGCGCCCTGCTGCAGCAGGCAGTCCGTGAAGCCGCCGGTGGACGCTCCGGAATCGCTGCATACATAGTCAATAGGCTTAACGCCAAAATCCCGCAGGGCCTTTTCCAGCTTCAGGCCGCCGCGACTGACGTAAGGGCATACCGCCCCCCGGACTTCCAGCTCCACAGTTTCCTCATAGGCTACACCCGGCTTGTCCGCCTTCTGCCCGTTCACATATACCAGGCCACTCATGATGATGGCCTGGGCCTTGGAGCGACTGTCCGCATAGCCCTGCTCGGTGAGCAGAACGTCCAGTCTCTTTTTTACCTTCACCGGGCAAGCACCTCCCTGGTATACGCGGCGATGGATTGCGCATCCAGACCGCAGCGTGCATACAGTTGCTTCAGAGTACCATGGGGAACAAAATCATGGCCCAGATCGATCCCCTCAACCCGGCAGTCCGGGCACAGCTTCTGTAGATCCCACCCCAGGGCATCCCGAATGCCGGAGCCGGAAGCGGTTTCCTCTACAATCACCGCCAGCTTTGTCTGCCGCAGGCAGGCGGCAACCTGCTGGGAAGGCAGGGGGCTGACTGACAGCAAACGCAGAACGGACGCCTCGATGCCCTGTTCTGCCAGCACTTCCGCCGCGTCCAGGGCATTTTGCAGCGTGGAGCCGTAAGTGATCAGGGCCACATCCGTGCCGTTTCGATGGCATTTTACCAACGCGCCGTCCGAACCCTGCCAAGCGCTGCCGGCATAGCTGCCCTGGGTTCCTCTGGGATAGCGAACCGCAACCGGGCCGTCATAGTCCTCCACCGCCCAGCGCAGCATATCCCGCTGTTCCGCAAGGCTGGCGGGGTTCAGAATCCGCATTCCCGGCATCTGGCGAAGAAAGCCAATATCAAACACGCCATGGTGGGTGGGGCCGTCATCGCCAACCAGGCCCGCCCGGTCAATGGCCAGCACAACGTGCAGGTGCAGCAGCGCAATGTCCTGCATGATCTGGTCAAAGCCGCGCTGGAGGAAGGTGGAGTAAATCGCTACCACCGGCACCATCCCCTGCTTGGCAAGTCCGCCAGCCATGGATACGGCGTGTTCCTCCGCGATGCCCACGTCAAAAGTTCGGTTCGGGAACCGCTTCTGGAAGTCCAGCAGGCCGGTGCCGCCGGGCATTGCCGCGGTAATGGCGCAGACCTTTTCATTCTTTTCAGCCAGCGAAAGCATGGTTTCGCCGAAGGAATCGGAATATGTCACAACCTTGGCCCCCAGCTTTTTGCCGGTCATGGGATCAAATTTGCCGATGCCGTGGAACTTGGCGGGGTCAGCCTCCGCGAAGGGGTATCCCCTGCCCTTTTTCGTCACCACATGGACGACCACCGGCTCCCGCAGCTCCTTCGCCGCAGTCAGCAGGGAGATGAGGTTCGGCAGGTCGTGACCGTCCGCCGGCCCAAGATAGGTAAAGCCCATGTTTTCAAAAATGGTGGAGGGCAGGAAAAGCCGCTTCATCTTGTTCTTGATTCGGCTGCTGACCGCATAGATGGTCTCGCCGCCGGGCAGGGACTTGATGACCTTGCGGTAAGTCCGCTTGGCATCCAGATAATTGTCGCTGGAGCGCAGCCGGGACAGGTGGCTGGACAGGCCGCCCACATTTCTGCCGATAGACATCGTATTGTCGTTGAGAATGATGACCATGGGCTCCCCGCTGACAGCGGCGTCGTTCAGTCCCTCATAGGCCATACCGCCGGTAAGGGCACCGTCACCGATCAGGGCAACCACATCATAATTCTCATGCAGCAGCGTCCGCGCACGGGCCATGCCCAGGGCGATAGACACGGAGCTGGAGGCGTGGCCCGCCACAAAGGCATCGGTATCGCTTTCCGAGGGTTTGGGAAAGCCGGAAATGCCGCCATACTGCCGCAGACGCGCAAAATCCGCCCGGCGGCCTGTCAGCAGCTTATGCACATAAGACTGGTGACCAACATCAAACACCAAGCGGTCTTTATTCGTATCAAACACGGTTTCGATGGCGACACTCAGCTCTACCACGCCCAGATTGCCCGCCAGGTGCCCGCCGGTTTTTGACACACTGTCAATCAAAAACTGGCGGATTTCGTCGCAAAGCTGGCTGCGCTGTCCATCATCGAGGTTCAGAAGATCCTCATGTGTGTTGATTCTCTCTAAAATGTCCACATCTGACACAACCTATCGTAATGTTTTCTTTTTCTTGAGCCGGTTCAGGGTGTACAGAAACCGCCCCACCAGATGCACAATCTGCGTGCAGGAGTTTACCGCTATGGTTTTTCCGATGGCCTTGCCACCCACCGTCAGACCCGCCACCAGAGCGGACATCCCAAGGCTGACCGCCCGGGGCCAGACCGTGTCCACATGGGTTAGTATCAGCGCCGCGATGGTGGCAGAGGCGCTGCCGGAGACAACGCCGCAGATATCGCCCACCACGTCGTTGCAGATGGAGCTGACCCGCTCGGCATTGCGCAGCAGACGGATGGCCTCCTGGGCCCCGGGAACCTTCCGGGCCGCCATGGAGTGAAAGGGCTTTTCGCTGGCGGTTGCCACCGCCATGCCGATAATATCGAAGATAATTCCCAAAAATACAATGCCCAGCAGGATCGCGAACGCTGCCAGAAGTCCGCTGCTTGCCATAACCTCATCGGAGATCAGGCTGATCATGCCGGAAACAACCAATGTGACCAGGAATACTGTAACGACCCAGCGGATCGTTCGGGAACGCTCCTTTTTGGAAGCGTCCGAATGGGTTTTTGCCACGAAAAAATTCTCCTTTTGAGAATGGTAGTAAAATGACGGCGGCAGACAGGATAAATCTTACGGCTTAGGTCGGGTTGTTTTTCACCGGTGGGAACCTGCCGTTGCCGCACAGGCCGTTTCCATTTGATCCCTCCGCCCAAGTGTCGCCATGATAATGGGTACCCGATTGCCACTTAGTCCGTACTGCAATCCCCTGTCTGCCCTTTTCAGACAGCCTAGGTGTTTTCCACAGCGGCGTGTTCCGCAATCTTAGCCTCTTTTGCAAGCATGGTTTCCGGGAGCGATAGCCGGCCCGCTGTGGCCACAGCAGCACCCGGCCTGGTCTCCCTTCCCCGCATGTTCACTTCAAGGCAGGCTACTCTGCACGCAGCACACGATTCTGTGCACCGCCTTGCAGGTTCATACCTGATTCGTACGCGATCGGACCCCTCCCGGGGCTCTACCCGTCGTCGCACAAGGTTCAAGTCTCCACGGAAACCGGGTCGTATGCTCCATGCCATTGGAGCGCGCCCTGGATCCTTAACCCCCAGCATCCACCCAAAACTGGGCGTAATAAGCAGACACCAGGGACTTCATCGATGTGCCCTTCAAAGGATTTTTAGGCCCTTCCTGGAAAGCGGTCACTCCGACTAGAATACTGCGCCGTCAAATTTTATTTTAGCATACTATTTCCGAATATACAAGTATTTATTTACTATTTGTATATTCTTACAGCAAATCCAGATGGCTTACAAACCAGTCCTCTACAATGTCCCGGTGGGTTACGGCAATTTCGATGTTCGGGATTTCCTCCCGGGAGAAAAAGCGCAGCTCTTTGGATTCGCTGCTGATGCGCATTTGCGGCTCCTCGGGAAGGTCGAGGCCGTAAACCACGATGACCATGCGCCAGATGCTGCCGTCCCGGAAGGCGGCAATGCGGCCGGGATTGTCGTAGACTGCCAGCTTTTGGAATCTTTCTTTCGGAATCCGAAGGCCCAGCTCCTCGTAGGTTTCCCGGACGATGGCCTGCAGACCCGTTTCCGTCTTTTTGCAGCCGCCGCCAACCAGCCCCCAGATATCGGAGTCCCGGCGCTTTTCCAAAAGCAGCCGTCCCCGGCAGGTGATGATGGCGTTGGCCCCTAAGTGGGCGGGCATGGTGGTTTTCGGCGCGTCCTTGGGGTCACAGTTATAAAAGGTTACGATTGCCATTTTCGCACGCTCCTTTTTTACAGCATACATCACGGCGGGGGCAAGCCCCCGCCCTACGTTCATTATACGATACGATATCCCATATTTCCACCCTAAAATTCCTTCGGCACCGGTTTTGTCACGCCGGTTCGGCGCTCTTTGCTCAAGCCGCCAGCCATGTGGGGTTCTGTTCCGTTCGCAAACTTCGCACGGCGGATGATGTCTTCACCGTATTTGTCCCGGAGGGCGTCCACGGTTTCGTCCAAGCGGAGCTTACGCTCGAACTGCTGGGGGCTGAGGCCGGAGAAAAAGTCGTACTGCTGGTAGGGTTCCCCGGACAGGCGCGTGACCTGAACGCCAAGCTGCCGCAGGGGTGTAATGCCGTCCCATGCTTCATCGAACAGGCGGCAGGATGCTTCAAACAGTTCCGTGGTAATGTTGGTCGCCCCATGGAGGACGCACTGGTGGGAAAAATGGTGGAATTCGTTGGTGCGCAGGTGGATACTGACGCAGCTGCCGCATTTTCCGTCCTTTCGCAGCCGTGCCGCCACGGTTTCGCACAGGCTCAGAAGCACCTGATGGGCTTCTTCATGGGTCACAACGTCGTGAGAAGTGGTGGTGGCGTTGCCGTAGCCCTTGTTCTCCGCTGGTTCCGGGGTCACCGCGTCGGCATTCCGACCGTTGGCAAAGTGCCACAGCAGCTCCCCCTGCTTGCCCAGCCGCTTTTTCAGCACCCGCACGTCCGCCGCCGCCAGCTGGCCGATGGTGTAGATTCCCAGCCTTTGCAGCTTCCGCTCCGTCGCCGCACCCACCAGAAACAGATCACGCACCGGCAGGGGGAAGAATTTCGCTCCCATCTCCTCCGGGAACAGGGTGTGCACTTTATTAGGCTTTTCAAAATCCCCCGCCATTTTTGCCAGCAGCTTATTGGAGGAAATGCCGATATTCACCGTAAAGCCCAGTTCTTCGTTGATACGCCGCCGCATCAGCTCTGCCGCCAGCCGGGGCGTACCCCAGAGCCGCTGGGTGCCCGTCATGTCCACCCAGGCTTCATCGATGGAATACTGCTCCACAGCAGGGCTAAACTCTCTGAGCATATCCACAAAATGCCGGGATGCCTGTACATACAATTCATAATCCGGCGGAATCACCACCAGTCCCGGGCACTTTTCCAGCGCCTGAAACAGCGGCTCTCCCGTTTGAATGCCATACTTTTTCGCCGGGGTGGACTTGGCCAGAATGATGCTGTGCCGGGAAGCCTTGTCCCCCGCCACCACGGAAGGAACCTCCCGCAGGTCGGTTTCCTCCCCCAGCACCTTCACCCGGTAGGCCGCGCTCCAGCTTAGAACCGCCGAGTTCGCGGCCACATGAAAGATCACCCGCGCCACCATATCAGCACACCTTCCGCTGTAGGCTCCAGGTATGGGTGCGGATGGTATATTTCAGCTCAAACAACCACCGTTTCTGCCGAACCGTAGCCCGGCAGAGGTAGACCGTGGCTTCAATCCCCACATACTGCACCTGACGAATATTCACGATTTCCTCAATATCCACCCGCATAAGCTGATGTTCCTCGTCCTCCATCCGCAGCCGCAGGGGACGGATTTCTCCCGACGCGCTGCACATGGCGATCACGTCTACGGGACATACCTTCTGCTCCATACCTTTCACCACCCTTTCTTCTTATTATAATACATTCGTTCGTATATATCAAGTGGTAATTTTTCGGTTGCGGATTGGCATGGGGTTTGGTATAATAGTATGTATATATCCGTTTCAGTCAGCAAACCGACAAATTAGAATTTGGCGAGTTGTACCGCACCACGACAAAGGTTGTCATTGCGAACCAGTGACCGATGTCACTGGTGTGGCAATCCGTTCTCCTTTTGGCATTTTCGTCATCCAGACGCATAAGGGGATGCGGATTGCCACGCCAGTGTGCGCACTGGCTCGCAATGACATACGG
>CAMGCA010000119.1 GCA_946011705.1 uncultured Clostridia bacterium
AGGGTAAGCCGCGCGGCGTTCCGGGTCCGGGGGCCCGCTGCCGTCACACCCTCAACCATGGAATGAACGGTATTGCAGTTTCCGCACAGGTGCAGCCAGGTTTGCGTCCCCAATCCCGCGATCAGGTCTCGATCCGGGCGCAGTCCCGCCGCGATCAGCAGCGTATGGCAGGTAAGGTGCTCCCCACCGGACAGGCAGCAGCCTTCCAGCACCCTTTCCCCCCAGACCATTTCGATGGTCTGGGAGCAGATAAGACGAATGGGGAATTCCGCCAGACACCGGCGGTTTCTTAACAGTCCTCCGCAGGCGGCCTTTTTTTCCACCAGCGTGACGGAGATCCCCAACGACGCAATCTGCGCGGCCATGATCAGTCCGAGATCCCCGCTGCCCAGAATCACCACGGGGCCTTCCGGGAGAAAACCGTGCAGATTCATCATTTTCTGCATCTGCCCCGCCGTATAAATCCCTTCGGGCCGGGTCCCGGCAATGGGCAGAGCACCCATTGGAATCTCCCGGCATCCCGCGGCATAGATGAGCTGGTCAAGGCAAAGGGTTCGTCCGCCGGACAGGCGGGCGATTTTTGTTTCCTCCACGGAAAGCACCGTTGTGCCCGGAAACAGTCTGACTTCCCCAGGAAAATCCTGCAAAAGCGCGCCAGCGTATTCCGTTCCCGTAAGGCCCGGGCCAAAGCCACGGTGGGCGCACTGGAGCAGAACACCGCCCAGCGCGGGCTTTCTGTCCACAAGGGCAACGCTGCCGCAGCCTGCCCCCACGGCAGCTTTGGCGGCGGCGATGCCTGCCGCTCCGCCGCCGACCACAAGGATATCAAAGAGTACCATGCCGCCCCTCCTCCCAACGCCTCCCGATGGTGAAGCCGCACCGGCTGCCCTGGCAGGCGCCCATGCCGCTGCCAACCCGGCGCTTGACTCCGTCCACCGTGGAGGCCCCCCGGCGAATGGCTTCCAGAATTTCGCCGCGGGTGACGCCCCCGCACTGGCAGACAACCTCCTGGTCGTCTGTTTTGGGGATCGCTTCCCGGTGGGGGTCAAAGCCGGGATTGGATTCGGCGTTCAGAAACCGGGCGGTTTTTTCCGCCAGATAATACCCCAACCGGTCGGCGCAGGTCAGGCCGGGGGTCTTGATGCCGATGAGGCTGTAAAATCCGGGGGCGGGATTTTCGATGCGGAAATCATGAAGACTCTCCCCGTTTTCCAGATAGGGGTTGGGCCGGACGGCGGCAAAGGAGCGGATGATCTGCTGTGTGTCCAAATCGGGAAGCAGATCTTTCGAGTCCCTTACCAATTCCATCAACCCCTCCACGCTGGTGGCAAAGGGGGCCAATATGGGCTTTCGCACTCCGCTGAGCAGGAGATTGCCTTCCACGCAGGGGATGGCGGTGATGCCCTTGCCGCAGCACTGGGCCTGATGGAAGAGAATGTGCTCCGGCTTCCGGGCCAGAGCATCCAGCACCAGATACTCCGCCCCGTCCCAATGGAGGCGCACAGAGGGCGGAAACAGCAATTCCTGCACCCGGTCGGCATAGAGCCCCCCGCAGTTGAGCACCGCTTTGCAGGAAATGTCCTCACCGCTGGTTCTCAGAGGATAGCCGTTTTCGTCCTTTTCAATGCCAGTGACAGCGGTATTCAGCATGGGAACCACGCCGTTTTTCACGGCGCTTTCGTAGGCGGCGATGCCAAGCTGCCAGGGATTCACTGTGCCGGTGGTCGGTGCGTACAGCGCGCCCTTCACGCCGGGTTTCAGCATAGGCTCCATATCCTCCGCTTCCCGCCCGGAAAGCAGCCGCAGGCCGGGTACGCCGTTTTGCATGCCCTGCTCCATTTTTTTGCGGAGACGGGGCAGGGAGGCTTCGTCGTAGGTCACAAGCAACGAACCCCGCCGGAGGAAGGGAACCTCCAACTCCCGGCAGAGCGTTTCAAATTCCGCGTTGCCCCGCACTGTCATTTCCGCTTTTAGACTGCCGGGCCTGTTGTCATAGCCCGGGTAGACGATGGCGCTGTTAGCCCGGGTGATGCCGGTGCACACGTCCTCAGCCTGTTCCAACAGCACAGCGGAAAGCTGCCAGCGCATCAGGTTCCGGGCCGCGAAGCAGCCTAAGATTCCGCCGCCGATAACAGCGGCATCCACCCGTTTCATACGGGGATCACTTCACCGGGATTGTCCACCGTATAGCCGCCCAGAGACAGAATCTTCTCCCGGAAAGCGTCGCTTTTCAGAATGGTCAGAAGCGAGCGAACCATGGGCGCATCCCAGGCGTGATCGGGAATAATCAGGTCATACTCCTCGATACAGATGGGAATAAAGTCCAGATCATAGAGCTTGGCCGCGGAGTAGATGCCCATGCCCGCGTCCGCACTGCCGCTGACAATCTGGGCGGCAACGGAGGTGTGGGTCAGCTCCTCCCGGTCGTAGCCGTAGATGGCGGAAGCGTCCACATGCTCCCGCTTGCACAGGTAGTCCGTGAGGATTCGGGTGCCGGAGCCTTTTTGACGGTTTACATAACGCACGCCATCTCTGGCGATATCGGAGAATTTCTGAATATTCAGGGGATTCCCCCTGGCAACCATCAACCCCTGCTGACGCCCCACGCAGGAAATGAGCCTTACGCCGCCCTTGGGGAAGTATTTTCTGATAAAGGAGCGGCTGTAGCTGCCGTCGGCGGTGTCGAGAAGATGGCAGCCCGCCGCGTGGGCCTCGCCCCGACGGATGGCCATGATGCCGCCCATGGAACCCACATGGGAAGAACTCATGTACAGTTCGGGGTTTTCCAGATGGAGCATATCCGCCAGCTCGTCCAGCAGCGGGTCGTGGCTGCCGATGACCACCAGCGTATTTTCCAGCTTCGACCTGGGGCTGAGGAGCCGCACATTCACTTCTTCTCCGGCTTCGTAGCCTTCCAGTCCCTGGGGAACCTCCAGGATGCCGTCGGCCTTCATAAAGGAGGATACCACGCCGCTGCCCCGGCTCAGGGGGGAGGCCATCAGCCTGCCGCCTACGCAGCCCATGCGGACACGGACAAATTCCTGGTATTTCAGGCCCGAAACCACGGGGCGAGTCAGGGTGGCTTTGGCATACTGGGAGGGCGCGGACGGCGCTTGCAGCCAATGGTCAATCAGAGGCTTCAGCAGCTGCTCGATGACGATGATACCGGAGACAGGATAGCCGGGAACGCCCAGAATCGGCTTTTCCCCCTGACAGCCCAGAATCGCGGGCTTGCCGGGCTTGATGGCGATGCCGTGGTACAGCACCTCCCCCAGCTCCCGGATAACCTTCGCGGAAAAATCCTCCCGCCCGGCGGAGGAACCGGCGTTCAGGATCACCATATCGCATTCTTCGGCAGCTTTCGCAACCATGGTCTTGATCTGATCAAATTTATCGGGAACAATGGGATACACCACCGCTTCCGCGCCCCACTGGCGCACCATGGCGGAGAAAATGGAGCCGTTGAATTCCAGAATGTCGCCGGGCTTCGGGTCGGTGCAGGGCGGGATGATTTCGTCTCCCGTGGGGATGATACCCACCCGGGGCTTTCGAATGACCTCAATTTCCAGCACGCCCCCGGCGATCATGGCGCCGATGGCGGCAGGAGAGACGGTCATATGGCTGGGCAGAATCATTTCTCCCGCGCAAACATCCTCGCCGATCTGGCGAATATGCTGCCAGGGTGCGGCAGCGGCGTGGATGGTGATGGAGCCATCCGCGTTTTTCACAATGTCCTCCACCATGATCACCGCGTCCCGATCTTCGGGAATGGGGTCGCCGGTGTCCAGCACGATAAACTGCTCCGGGCTTAGGGTCACGGGGGTGGTCTCCGTGGCGCCAAAGGTGTCTTTTGCTGTGACCGCCACGCCGTCCATGGCACTGGCGGCATAGTGGGGGGCGCAGATGTGGGCGTAGACCGCCCGGGCCGTCACCCGTCCACAGCTTTCAAAGACGGGGATAATTTCCGTCCTGGGGCCGAAACCATGGCTCTCAAGTAATGCAAGATAATCTTTTCGTGCCTGGGTCAGGGGCACATTGGTTAAATATTCAAATCCCATAGTGTTACACTCCCCCTGTAATCGTTACCTGAATTTCCGCACCCTGGGGCAGTCCTTCACAGTCCCTGTCAATGCAGAAATAGCCGTCGGCGCCTGCCAATGTAGTAATGAGTCCGGATTTGCCCCGGATGGGCTGGGCGCAGAGCTGCCCGTCCTTTTCTGTCAGGCGGCAGCAGTGATACTGGGCCCGGCCGTGGTTGGCGCTGATGCTCTCCGTCACCTTGGCGGTGACGGTGTAGGCGGTCATATCCCGTCCGGTGAGCCGCCCCAGAAGGGGCTGAACGAACAGTTTGGTAATGAAATAGGCCGCCACGGGATGTCCCGGCAGACCCACAATGGGTTTTTCCCCGGCTTTGCCCAGAATGGTGGGCTTGCCGGGCTTGATGGCGATGCCGTGGAGCAGCAAAGTCCCCACCGATTCGATAATCCGGCAGGCGGCGTCCTTGACGCCCACACTACTGCCGCCGGACAACAGCACCGCGTCACAGTCCGCAATGGCTTTCTTGACTTTGTCAGACAGAAGGGCTTCATCATCAATGACAATACCGTAGTTGATGACCTTGCAGCCGAAGGCGGTAAGCATGGCTTCCAGCATGGGGCTGTTCACATCCCGCACCTGTCCCGGGCCGGGCTGCACCTCCGGGGGCACCAGCTCGTCTCCCGTGGAGATGACACCCACGGTGAGTTTCTTCGCAACCTTCACCCGCACCTGGCCGATGGCAGCCAAGGCTCCGATGTCCGCGCTGGACAGCACCCGGCCCTTGTGCAGAATCACCTTGCCGGGATACACGTCATCCCCCCGGAAGATCATGTTCATGCCGGGAGCGGCAGGCTTGGCAACACCGATGGTGCCGTCGCCGTAATCCTCGGTGTATTCCAGCATCACCACGCTGTCGGCGTCCCAGGGCACCGCGCCGCCGGTGGGAACCGCCACGCAGGCGCCCTCATCCAGAGAGAAATCCGCGCCCTGGCCCATGAGCACCGGGGCCTGCAAGGGTAAAATGGCGGGAATGGCATCGCTGCTCCCGAAGGTGTCGCTGGCCGGGACGGCAAAGCCGTCCACCGTGGAGCGGTCAAAATCCGGCACATACTCCCGCGCCGCCATATCCTCCGCCAGAATCCGCCCCATGGCGTCGGACAGGGGTACGGTTTCCGTCTGCCCCAGCGGCGCGAATTCCGATTCGATCATCGCCAGAACCTCTTCCGGCGTTTTCACATACAGCATATCAGACCTCCATAATGATCCTGCCCAGATCCCGGTAGTCGTTGCCGGAGAAGGGGGCGACCTCCCTGCGGAACACAGGGGAAGAAAGGATTTCGAGCATTTTAATAACCGCCGGAGTCTCCATGGAATCCCCGCGCAGAACCAGATCGTAGCGCTCCTCCAGCAGGGGGATAAAATCCAGATTCTCGATCTGCCGGGAAACACGCTCCGTTCCGACGGCAAGGTCGGCATCCCCGGCCGCGATGGCCGCCGCCATGGTCAGGTGGGAGCTCATGAGCTTGTCATAGCCCCTGATCTGTGCTGGGGGAATGCCCAGCGCTTTCAACTGGGTATCCAGCAGGATTCGGGAAGACGAACCCACCCGGCGGTTCAGGATGGAAATATCCGTCCTGCCCAAATCCTCCCAGCCTTTGATTTTTTTGGGATTTCCCCTGCGGACATAGAAGCCCTGGGCGCGATAGGACAGATTCACCAGCACCGCGGGAACACCAGGCATCAGGCTGCGCACGAAGGAGGCGTTGCATTCACGCCCATCGTACAGGTGGCAGGCCGCTGCCTGTACCTTTCCCTGATACAGGGCAAGCAGCCCCTCAAAGCTGGACAGATATGTACGTCCCGCGTTCACACCCACCTGATGCAGGTAGTTCGCCAGAATATCCAGCACCACGTCCTGCCCGGAAAGGATCAGCTCCGGGGGCTCCCCTTCTGCCGGTGTCAGCAGGGTGGAATGGGTATCGATGCGCTGCACCGGGGCTGTGGAATGCTCATGACGGGAGCGGGCGATGTAGGCATCCACATCATCCTGTGTAAATCGAACCTTCCGCCCGATCTTGTAGGAATGGATCTCTCCTCTGCGGATCAGGTCGTAAATCGTGGATTTGCTGACATGGAGAATATCCGCCACTTCCTGGGTGGACAGAGACTGATTTTGCGCCATTGAGCCGCCTCCTTGCGATTCTTTTACAATCATTATACTCGTATTTTCCGACTTTCACAAGAGCGGGAATCAAAAGCTATCTCCTGTTTCGCACCATTTCGCATCGTTTCGCGCAGTCATTTGGTACAGATGCCAAAACACTTCGTGTGAAATGAGATAGTTTCGTGCAGTTTCACACAGAAATGGGGCAGAGCTATTGAAGCAAAAGGAATTTTTACTATAATGAGAGTATCGGAAATGAACAACAACTGCTGACAATATGGAGGTATTGCATATGGCTGGCGCGTATTACGAAAAAATTGCCCGCATTAACCTGACCACCGGTGAAATCAAGGTTGAGCCGCTGGATCTGGAGCTGGCGCACAAGTTCATCGGCGGTCGTGGTCTGGGTACCAAGATGCTCTACGATGAGGGCGTCGCCACGGTAGATCCCCTGTCCCCTGCCAATAAGCTCAT
>CAMGCA010000120.1 GCA_946011705.1 uncultured Clostridia bacterium
ATCCATAGCTGGTAATCAATTTTCCGTTGTCGGTCTTTTGGGGATTTGCCACATAATCAATGATGTCGCTGATTGCCTGACTTTCGGTGCGGCCCTTGCCGATATGCAGAGGCATGATGCGTGTGGTTGCCATAGGGGAAGCCTCCTTTCCAAAAGAAAAGGACAGCTGTGTGAGCTGTCCTTTGGTTAATCTAAATTTTCAACAGGCTGCTGTGCTTTTAAGAGTGCAATCCGTTTGGTATCCACAAAATGAGTTGCATACCATTTCTCAATTTCGAGATTCCCCCATTTGCTGAACGGAAGCGCAATCACCCGCTTGTGTCCCTGCCCATTTTTCTTTTTCACGCCCCATTGTTTATAATAGCAGAAAGACGGCTTCAGGCCGGTTTTCCCTGCATATACCCGGATCTGTCGCATGATGAAAGAGAGCTTACGCAGGTTGGCAGTGCAGACCCGTTCCAGATAGTCCACCCGTCCGAACCGCCAGTCCTCATACTTCTGCCTGGGGAGGACCCCAACCTCCATCAGCACATCTACGGGAGCTGCATAACCGCGCCGCTGGCACTGGTGATAGACCGATGAATGTACTTTCCCAATCAGTTCCTTTTCATTCATGGCCGCCTTCTTTCTTTTCGTGCCAGTTTATCAAGACAGCCTCCACCTGGGCGATCAGCTGTTCTTTGTCGGGCATATAGAGGACGTAGCGGGACGCGAAAATATTATTGGAAAGGCCGCCCAAGGCATATTCCGCCGCGATGCTGTTTTTTTCCGTACAGAGGATAATACCGATAGGCGGGTTATCGTCAGGGTCGTTGACTTCTGCCGCATAGTAGTTTAAGTACATATTGAGCTGACCGGCAGCCTCTGGTGTCAGTTTTTTCGTTTTCAGTTCAATCAGTACATAAGCACGGAGAATTTTGTTGTAAAATACCATGTCCACATAGTAGTGGGTATTGTTCAGGGTCACGCGCTGCTGGGTTCCAACAAACATGAAGCCCCGTCCAAGTTCCAAAAGAAACTTTTCAATCTGTACGACAAGAGCTTTTTCCAAATCGCTTTCCAATATGGGTTTGTTCTCCGGCACACCCAAAAACTCGAACACATAGGGATCACGGATGATGTCAGCTGGCTGATTGATTTCAATCCCTTTCTGCGCCAGAGAGAGGACCTTTTCTTTATTCACAGCTCCGCTGGAAAGTAGCAGCCGTTCATACAGCGAGCTGTCAATCTGCCGTTTCAGCTCCCGAACTGACCAGCCCGAATTGATAGATTCTTTCTCGTAAAAGCTGCGTTTGTTCTCATCCGTAATACTCAAAAGTTCACAGTATGAGACCAGGACAATTTGCCAGACACTGTCTGGCATTTTTCATAAGCAAGATAAAATGCCCGCATATTTTGCAAATTAGAACGAGAAAAACCTTTTCCAAACTCCCGTGTCAGCTCTTTGGAAAGTTCCCTTAAGGTTTGTTTTCCATAATCTGCGCGAATCTGATTTTGCTGTTCATACTCCACGATAATCCGGCCAATGTTCCAATAGGTTGTCAAAAGCTGCGTATTAACCTGTTGTGCAACATTTTTTCTGGCATTCTCCAGCAGCTCTCGGATTTCCAAAATCATGGAGTTGTTTGGCGTTAATTGATTTCCCATACACGCCCTCCTTTATCTAAAACTATCCGCACTCGGCGGCAGAATATATTCTTATATAGTATATCCTATTTTTTAGGGAAAGTAAAATAACATCAGTGGCATATTTTATCCATAAACCAAATCCTGAATGGCAAACTTCAAGTCCTGTACCTTGCCCAGCAGCCAGATAGCAGCCATTGGCAGACCAAACGGACTGATAAGAAATGCCATCACCAGCAGGATAATGCCGTTTTGCAGGGAACAGGTCAGCAGAACCGCCACGCCCAGCAGGGCGATTACCATGCTGATAAGCCCCAGCACCAGACCGGAAATATAGACGATCCCCACACAAATCCAAACGAACAGGGTCAGCGCCAGAATTACCGGAGCTACCACGATCTTCAACAGCAGTTTCAGAATAAGCCAAATCACCCTCATGTTTCTTCCTCCTCCCATTGTTTCCGAAAGCTCTGGCAAAGAAGTTCCGCCTGTTTTTCATCTTCTTCCGTTACTTCCCGGCGGCCTTTGGTCAGCTTCATCACCTCGTAGCCGCTATAATCGGAAAGCAGCACTTCAAACAGCTCGTCCGGTGTCCGGCTGAGAAGTCCGTCCACACAATAGCGGGAATCCCCATTCCACGTTACACGGAGATACCCATTCCTGCAAGGAAGAACTTCTTCCTCCAGATCACAGGACAGATAATCCTGAAATATCTCCAGCACTTTTTCAAAGGTTTTCATCTATTCTCAACTCCTTTGCAGCAATCTGTTTTCTATCCATATTATCCTGCCGGTACAGCCAAAAGGCAAGGATACGGGCAAAAAGAAAAAGCGGAGGAAGGCGCGGCGAAAAGAACGCCGTTCCTCCCTCCGCAGATGGGGTAACTGTTCCTGTTACGAAAGTTTGGAGAGCCGGGTCAGTATCTCCTTAACGCCGTCCCATAACTGTTCTTGCCGCTGGGATATATCCTCCAGATCGGCATCGTAGATACGCCCGGTTTCATGCACCTTGCGGGTCAGCTGATTCAAGTTGTTGCTGCTCCGGCGCAGCAGGGATACCAGTTCCTTCAGCTCCGGCAAATCCAGCTGCACCACATAGCCGTCCACAGCCATTTTCCGCAGATAGGCGCTCAGGTTTTTTGTCCCAAACTGCGCCATTTTCTGTTGAATCAACTCCATTTCATCAGCGGATACCCAAAACAGAACCGGCACATCCCGCTTGCGCTTGAGGCTGCTCATCGCTCCGGCTCCCGTTTCTTCGGGGCGGCAGGCTTACGGGCAGGCGGTTCCTGTCTGAGCTTTTGCAGGACAGAGCTTTTCTGCTGTTCCTGCATGGCTTTTCTGGCCTGTCTGGTAAACAGGTCGATCAGACCGGGATTGACCCCATCCACAACCAGATAGGCACAGTGGCGGGAAGCACCGCTGTCCTCCGGCATGGGAATGGTTTTTGCCCAGGCTTTGTTATCCTGAGAGATACGCCCGTCATGGTTCTTGTGCTGGATGGTGTTGGCAAGAATAAACTGTACCCGTTCCGTCCCGAACTTTTCCAGCACATCTTTGACCGCCGCCTCCGTATCCAGCCGGTTCTCTGCATAGTGAGCGCTGATGGCCTGTTCAATGGCTTCTTTGCAGGCGCTGTTTGCCTGATAAGAACGGTTATATTGTGCCATCTCTCCATGCTCGGACGCATAGGCGGCAGAATGGGGGTAGAGAGGGGCAGTCCGTAATTCTTCCTGCGCCCTGCACACATCATCGGCACGGTTTTCAATGCTGTCCCGGATCACATCCATGTAGCCGGTCTCCAGCTTTTCAAAGTAACGGTACACATCCGCCAGCGGCGAGGGAGAATCCAAAAGCGCCTGGGCCTGCGCGTCGGTCAGCTCCAGCTGCTCCATCGCCATCACAATGTCCTCCCGGACCGTGTACTCATAGGTGTGGTGCAGGATTTCCTCCGGGGGCTGGCTTTTCAGCCAGTCCCGGTAGTTGTCCTGTTCAGCGGCCATCTTTTCATAGAGAGCCGTATTCAGATCGTTGGTATTCATGTTATCGTACCTCCTCGTGTTGTTTCGGTTTCTTTTCAGGGCTGCGGGGCGGCACCGGGCGCTTCAAGCTGTCCAGCACCGAAGGCCGCGCACTCTTGGCAACCACAGTTTCCGGCGTAGATTGTCCTTTGCCGTCAATGTTCAGCAGCGTGTCCAGTTCCACCAGACGGGCGGACTTGACCCGCAGATTGTCCTCAAAGGGGAAAGGCTTTCCTACTTCCTCCTTGGCTGCGGCCTGCTGCTGGTAAAGGTTCTCCAGCTGGTTTTTGACCGCTTCCAGACGCTGGGGCATTTGCGCCAGTGCATTGTCGATACGGGTTAGGTTGCCGCGTGGGTCTGTACCCAGGGTTGCCCGATGGGTCATTTGCCCTTTCAGCAGGAGCGTATATTCCTGTTTCCACGCTTGAAATTCCACCGACATAGTGAATCCCCGGTAACTGCCGATCTGCACCGGATCGGAGGTTTTGACCTCCTTGCAGGCATCCAGCAGGGCTGCACCGGCATTTTCTTTGTCGGTCAGCACATCGCCCCGGATCTCCATACCGGCAAAGCTGTCCTCTGGGTGTGGGTGGGCAGCCAGTGTTTCCAAATCGGCTTCAAAGCCCTGGATATACCCCTTGTTGGTTTCAATTTCCTGCGGAAAGTATTTGAGCAGCTGATCCTCTAGGCGGTACTGCTTGCTCTGGTGGTCGGCTTTCATCAGCTTCAGACGCGCAACCTCCACATCCAAATCCATGCGCTCCTTGATACGGGGGTCTCCGGCGCACAGGGCCTTGATCTCGGCAAAGGACAGCGCCGTTTCGTCCACATCATCGCAGGAGCGGACCGGCGATTTAGAGGTCATAATCTGGCTGATGAATTTCTGCTTGTTTTCCACCGTCTGCCAGAGATACGCGTCAAAAGTCCCCTCGGTAACATAGCGGTACACATGGACAAGAGGATTCTGGTTGCCCTGACGCTCAATGCGGCCTTTACGCTGGGCAAGGTCTCCGGGCCGCCACGGGCAGTCCAGATCATGCAGCGCCACAAGGCGGTCCTGCACATTGGTTCCCGCGCCCATTTTTTGCGTACTTCCTAAGAGGACACGCACCTGCCCGGTACGGACTTTAGAGAACAGTTCTTTTTTCCGCACCTCCGTATTGGCTTCGTGGATAAAGGCGATCTGGCCGGCGGGCATCCCCTGGGCGATGAGTTTCTGCCGGATGTCCTCATAAACGGTAAAGGCAGGCTCCGGCTTGTCTAACGGTATGGCATCTTCCAGCGCGTGCAGGGTAGGATTATCCATCGCCTTTGCCGCTTTCCTGGAAGAAGCCGCCTGCTGGGGAGTGGAAATATCGCAGAACACCAGCTGGGTCAGCTTATCCGCGTCCCCATCCCGCCAGATCTGCATGATATTATCCACGCACTGATTGACCTTGGTGCCGGGTTCGTCGGGCAGCAGCTGGTTGATGATGCGCTGGTCCAGACCCAGCTTGCGGCCATCCGAGGTGTCGGGTAGGATACCGGCGAGGTAGCCGAAGCCCCTTTTCCGTTATCCCCCCTCGGAACCGGACTTGATACTTTCGCATCATCCGGCTCCCCAGTAGTTTCATTTCAAGAACGTACATTTAATCTTCCATTGTGGATAGCTGAGTGGCATTCCCGACATACCACCAGCGTTTTTCTCTGCCGCGCGGCCATAATCTGAACCCAGACCGGCGGCGCAGACTTTCCTTTGACCTTTAAGTCCGCCAACTTGCGGATATGATGCACTTCAATATCTTTTCTGCTCCCACACAACTCACAAGTATCCGCTGTCAACCGTTTAATGAGTTCTGTGCGCCCGCCATACACCTTGTAGGGCTTGTCCTCTATGACAGCTTTACGTTTATGGACCAGTGAAATCCCTCCCCAGGTAGCCACTAATGGCTTTCTGCCGGGGCGCTCCACAACTACTTGCAGACAAGGGACCGTTTTCCCGCTTGTGCTTGTGGTTGTAGTTTTATATTTTGCCTTTTGCTTGTTGATAGATGACCGATGCTTGCAAGCCAAGGTTTTCAGCAAAGAGGTTTCCATTATCCAGTAGAGTTTGGAGAACCACGATAGATTTTGAGCCAGAACATAGTACTGCACCAACCCTCTATATTCCTGCTGAAACCTTTGGACGATAGAGAAATCATCATCGTGAAGCAACGCATTTCTGTGGGTCACTTTTCCATTTCGCATAAACGACCTGCATTTATCCTCAATCACCCTCGCCGGGACAAGCAACGCGATAGCACCATTAGCGCCTCTGCGTCCTTTGGGGTCGATATAATCGTTGCATCGCTGTGCCTTAATTTCATAACCGAGGAATTTCGCTGCTTGGCTGCTGGCATTGGTAATCAATGTCTTTTCCTCTGAGAGTTCCAAATTAAGCTCTCGCTTTAAGAAATCGTGCATTTCTGCCTTGATTTTCTCCGCATCAGCTTTTGAACCAGTGAATCCAATGAGGAAGTCATCAGCGTAGGCGGAAGCCCTTTTCGTACCATAGGTGCTGTCCGCTTTTACATTCCCCATATCGGAACTTTTATTCTCTATGAACCAGTCACCGTTTATCGGGGTGTATCGTACCTTCAATCTGCCTGCGGCATAGCTTGACGGAGTTAAAAGCTCCATCACAAACCGCTGTATATCTTCCTGCGGTATCCAAGTCGCACCAAGACGGACAGAGATTTCCGCCGCCGATAGGTCTTTGGGAATGACCTTTTTCAAGGCTTCCACATTGACTGCAAGCTCTGGGTCATTCTTCGCAGCAAGCTCCGCAACCGTCAGCTTGTTTCGGACATTTCCCGACAGATACTCGTCTGCGGCTACATAGGAAACAGGCTCGGAGTTCGGTACTTTGAAGATAACACCTTGTAAATCCTGCACAAGCTCAGCCTGCGTTTTGCCTGTGAGCTGCTCCATATAAGGCAAATCAACACGGGCTTTCTCCCCGATAGAGAGGGCGAGGGCTTCGC
>CAMGCA010000121.1 GCA_946011705.1 uncultured Clostridia bacterium
CGCTTACTCTCCAGAAAGCGTTCAATGTCCCGCTTCGGCATTCTGTTTGGCGCCCGCACCCCCACTTCCCCAGTGGGAGAAAGCTGGATGGAGATGGTCTTCCGGGAACTGCGAATTAAAGTGTAATCCATATACTTCTCATAATAGTAGGGCGGCTTGCCCCCAAGCCGCCGCAATGTATCGAAGAATTGTATGTCATTCCGAGAGAGCGAAGCGACCGTGGGAATCCGTTTCCCTCAATGCTCCGTTTATTGCATGGTAATCAATCCACGCACAACACTTAGAGAACGGATTGCCACGCCAGTGTGCGCACTGGCTCGCAATGACATGGTTATCCGACAGTCTGCGGCAGCTTGAGGGCAAACCGCCCTACAGCGCTTCTTTTTTGTTGGAAATTCGTTTACTGCTCCCGGAAGGTGATGGTTCCGGTGTCCGGGTCCATGGCGTCCACAATGGCCAGAGATTCCAGCCGATAACCCAGATTCCGGATGACCTTGCCGCCGATCTGGAAGCCCTTCTCAATGACGATGCCCAGACCCTCCACGGTAGCCCCGGCCGCCTCCGCAATGGAAATCAGGCCCTGCAGGGCGCAGCCGTTGGCGAGAAAATCATCGATAATCAGAAGATGATCCTCACTGCTCAGGAACTTCTTGGACACGATGATCTGATTCTTATTCTTGTGGGTAAAGGATTCCACCTCGGAGATGTACATTTCGCCCTCAATGTTGATGGACTTGGATTTCTTGGCAAACACCATGGGTACGCCAAATTCCTTCGCCACAAAGCAGGCGATGCCGATGCCGGAAGCCTCGATGGTCAGCACCTTGGTAATCTTCTGCTGGGCAAACCGGCGATGAAATTCCCGTCCGATCTCCTCCATCAGAGCAATGTCCATCTGGTGATTCAGAAAGCTATCCACCTTCAGAACATTGCCGGGTTTTACGATTCCGTCCTTCGCGATTCTCTCTTCCAAAAAGTTCATAGCGAACACCTCCCAAAGCTTAAGAGGTATTATAGCACACGCCTGTCAAATTGTCAGTTGTTTTCTCAAAAAAAGTCGAAAGTTCTGCGTTTTCTGCAATTTACACACCGCTTCCGGAATGCTATACTGTTAATTGTAATAGAAAGAGAGGTTTTTTTATGAAAGCATCCTACCGTCTGTCCGAAACCGCCTTCCAGCTGGACGGAAAAATGCCCCTGAAGCAGGCCATCCCCCTGGGATTGCAGCACGTTCTGGCCATGTTCGTGGGAAACCTGACACCCCTGCTCATCATCACCGGCGCCTGCGGTATCGCCGGGGGCGAATTCGCCGACTTGCAGCTGCATCTGCTTCAGAACGCCATGCTGGTGGCCGGCATTGTCACCTTAGTCCAGCTGTTCTCCATCGGCCCCGTTGGCGGTAAGGTTCCCATCATCATGGGCACCTCCTCCGGCTTCATCGGGGTCTTCAACAGCGTTGCCGCTACCATGGGCGGCGGCGTCATCGCCTACGGCGCCATCATGGGAGCCTCCATCATCGGCGGCCTGTTTGAGGGCGTACTGGGCTTTTTCCTGAAACCCCTGCGGAAATTCTTCCCCGCTGTGGTCACCGGCACCGTGGTCATGTCCATCGGTCTGAGCCTGATTTCCGTGGGCATCAACTCCTTCGGCGGCGGCAATACCGCGAAAGACTTTGGCTCCATGGAAAACCTGCTGCTGGCAGTCTTCGTGCTGGTGATGATTCTGGTATTCAAGCACGGCTCCAAGGGCTTTGCCAGCTCCTCCGCCATATTGCTCGGCATCATCTGCGGCTACGCCGCCGCCTTTATCATGGGCTTCATCCTGCCCACCACCGGGGTCACCGCCGAGGGCGTAGAATACACCAAGGCCTGGGTGCTCAACTGGAGCAAAGTGGCAGACGCCGCCTGGTTTGAAATCCCTCAGCTGATGCCGGTGAAGCCCGTGTTTGACCTTCGGGCCATTGCGCCGGTGCTCATCATGTTCGTGGTCACCGCCGTGGAAACCGTGGGCGACATCTCCGGCGTGATGGAAGGCGGCTTGGGCCGGGAGGCCACCGACAGGGAGCTGTCTGGCGGCGTGATCTGTGACGGCATCGGCTCCTCCTTTGCAGCCCTGTTCGGCGTGCTGCCCAACACCTCCTTCAGCCAGAACGTGGGCCTCGTGGCTATGACCAAGGTGGTCAACCGCTTCGCCCTCGCCACCGGCGCGGTGTTCCTGATTCTGTGCGGCCTGTGTCCCAAGCTGGGTGCGCTGGGGTCCATCATGCCCCAGGCCGTGCTGGGCGGCGCGGCTGTCATGATGTTCTCCTCCATCGTCATCAGCGGCATTCAGCTCATCACCAAAGAGCCGCTGACGGCCCGGAACCTGTCCATCGTGTCCGTAGCCCTGGGCGTGGGCTACGGCATGGGCGCCAACAGCGGCATCCTTGCTCAGGCTCCCGAGGCGGTGCGGCTGATCTTCGGCGGCTCCGGCATCGTGCCTGCCGCCATGGTGGCGATTCTGCTGAACATCCTGCTGCCCAAGGAAAAAGCGGAGCTGTAAATTACCGCTCCGCCAGTTCCCGCAGGGTTTCCTGCGTATCCACATCCACTAACTCAAACTTATCCCGGACGGGGTGCAGGCGCACCCGTTCGGGATACTCTTTTGCCAAAATTCCGCCGCCCTTGCCTTCCGGCAGGGTGAGAAGCTCCGGAAATGCCCACTTTGGGAACAGGATGGGCGCACCGGGTTGGTCTTCAAAGGCCGTGCGCCAGATGAAATCCGGCTCACGCTTCCACGCGTTTACCAAGGCTTCTATGGTTTCCTTCCGCAAAAGGGGCTGGTCGCCGGGGCAGAACAGACAGCCGTCCACATTTCCCACGGCTTCCAGTCCAAGGCGGACAGTATCGTTCCGATTGGGAAGGCTGTGGAGAACGACTTCAACCTCCCGTTCCCGGCAGTAGGCGGCCACGTCCTCATGCCGGGTCACCACCACCCGGCGATCAACCAGGCCTTCCGTGGCCGCCAGACTCCGGGCAATCATGGGCTGTCCCCCAAAGTCCGCCATCAGCTTGTTTCCGCCGAACCGCTTTCCCATACCCGATGCCATAATCACGCAGCCAACGGTTTTTCCCGGGAAATATTGGGCGTATAGCTCCCGGTTGGTCTGAATGCAGGCATCCCGGTAGGCTTCGTATTGCATGAGAAAGGCCCGTCCTTCCGGGGTCAGGGAACTGCCGCCGCCATCTCTGCCGCCCACACTGCGCTGGGTCAGCGGAAAGCCCAGAGCCTTCTCCGCCTGTTTCACAAGCTTTAGGGCTTTGCTGTAGGCCATCTCCATGGAGGCCGCGGCGCAGCGCAGGGAGCCGGTTTCCTCCACTTTTTCCAGCAGCCGGCAGGGGCCTTCCCCAAAGAATTTCTCCCCGTTTTCGTCAAAAAACTGGATTTTTGTCACTGGTTTCATTTTACTACCTTGTTTCATACTGATCGGTTAAAGGAGAACTTTTCTGATTTAGATGTCATTGCGAGGAGGGCGAAGCCCGACGTGGCAATCCGTTTTCTCCTTGGTAACAGATGCAATGTCGGGACTTGCAAGGGGAGCGGATTGCCACGCCAGTGTACGCACTGGCTCGCAATGACATGTTGTCTTAGTCAGCTAAAGCACAATTTATCAGCGCAAGAAGTTCCTTCTTCTGTTCTTCCGTTCCACCGGCGGGATACACCGACACCTTCCGATATGATTTACACAAAGGCCGCAGATAGCCCTCCCGCACCAAAATCGCCATGTGTTCCAGCGTGATGATGGTGTCGTCCTGTGCCCCAAGGCAGGCCTTCACCAGCTCCGGGCGGTGGGCAACTTCAATCAAGGGCCTGCCACGGGCCTGCAAACCGCAGACCACCACGATTTCCTCCACATTTTCATAAAGAACCGGCTCGGTACTGTTTGGAAATTTGATGGGTTTGCGGTTTGAGCCATCGGCTTCAATCAGCACCACATCCGCCTGGGCGCAAACCTTTGCGTAGGTTTCCGGGGACAGGCCGCGGATTTTCCGCCCTTCGGGAACGCCTGCCATGACGTATCCCCTTCGATTCAGTTCCCCGAGAATCACTTCCGGGTCATCAGACTGCACCGTGTCCTCCTCCATGAACATATGGGTGGAGGTGGTAACGAACACCCGCTTTCCCTCCGCCCGGTACTGTGCCGCCTGTTTTTTGATAAGGGTTGTCTTCCCCCCTGCCCCCACAAAAGCCCGAATCACAGTTTTTCCCTCAGGTGCAGCACTGCTTCCAGAACACCGCCCGCAATACACCGCGCCTTGTCGGAAATGGTAAAGCAGTTGTTATATTCGTTGGTTCTGGGGTCAATATCCGCAATCTTAAAGCCCTCTGATACCGGATAACCCTCCCGAATCAGGCCCCGAAGCAGACCATTCAGAGTAGCGTGAACCGGGACTTCCCCCTGTGCCGTCTCCACAAGCGCAATGATCTGACCTTTTTCTACGGTGTCGGTGATTTTCGAGACCGTTCGCAGAATCCCCGCCGCCGGGCTGTGGATGACCCGCTCTTTTCCGCAGCCCCCGATGATGCCGGGGATGCCGGTGTTTGGAGCGGCAGAACCGGAATAGAAAACCCGGCCCAGATCGTGGCCCCGCTTGGTCTCCACCACCGCGTCCACGTCTATGCCCGCCGTGAAGCCCGGTCCCAGGGCCACGGTGATGGGGGCCATGTCCCGGCGGGTGCCTAAGTTTTTCTTGGCGAGAATGGCATCTACCACCGCAAGCGGTTCAAAATGAGAGATGCTCTCCCCCTCCGGGTCAACCAGCATGGTGAGCGTTCCCGCCCTCAGCCGTTCTTCCGCATCCGGGATGGAGAAAGCAAGGGTACAGATTGTACCTTCTACAGTTTGGCTTCCCTGATACACCGCCTCGGAAAAGGCCACGTTTCGGCGGATGGCGGAGGGTTTTTCCGTTTCCAGCACCAGCACCGGGAAGCCGCACCGGTGGAGCTTATCAATGGTGCCCGTGGCGAGATCTCCTCCGCCCCGGACGATGATCAGGTTTTCTAATGAAGACATAGGAACGCTTCTTCCCTTTCCGTAACATAGCCCACAATGGCGGCGTGGGGAATCTGATCCTGTAATTCCCGCAGGCACGCCTGCGCTTCTTTCTCCGGCAGTGAGAACAGCAGGCCGCCGCTGGTCTGGGGGTCGTAGAGAATGTCCTGCATGGCAAGACTGATTTCCCGGCAGAGCTTCACGCCGGGGCCTGCGTACTTCCGATTGCGGTAGGCCCCCGCGGGCACCAGACCCATGGAGGCAAATTCCAGCGCTTCCGGGTGATAGGGCACCTCGTCCACGGTAATGTGCAGGGTGCAATTGCTCCCCTGTGCCATCTCGAAACCGTGGCCCAGCAGGGAAAAGCCGGTAATGTCGGTACAGCTGTGCACGGGATAGGTTACCATAATATCCCGTGCGGTTTTGTTCAGCGCTGCCATCTGAGCGTAGATTTTATTCAAAATTTCCTTGTCCGCCAGTTCCGCCTTTGCCGCCGTGGTGAGAATGCCGATGCCAAGGGGTTTCGTGAGAATCAGCACATCTCCCGGTTGGGCGTTGCTGTTGGTCAGCACCTTTTGGGGGTGAACAAAGCCCGACACCGCAAGGCCGTAGATGGGCTCGGCCCCCCGGATGGTGTGGCCCCCGGTGATGATGGCCCCGGCTTCATAGGCCGCGTCATAGCCGCCCCGGAGGATTTCCCGGATGGCCTCCTCCGACATGGTTTCCGCCGCGCAGAGGATGTTCAGCGCCAGCTTCGGCTCCCCGCCCATGGCGTAGACATCGCTCATGGCGTTGACGGCGGCAATCCGGCCGTAGAGGAAGGGATCGTCCACAATAGGCGGGAAGAAGTCGGTGGTCTGAATCAGGGCGGTGTTCTTGTCCAGCACATAGACGCTGGCATCGTCACTCTTGTCATAGCCCACAATGAGCCGGGAATCGGAGTGGGTTCGGAAGCCCTCCAGCATTCGGGCCAGCGTTCCCGCCCCTATTTTTGCCCCGCAGCCGGCGCAGCTGGCCAGCTTGGTCAGTTTCACTTCTGTTTCCATATCAGGGCCTTACAATGGTCGTCGCGGACTCCATCCGCTGAACAATTTCGTACATATTGGTTACGCCGCCGACGGCTAATTTTTCTTTCAGGCCGTAGAAGTCCAGACAGGTGCCGCAGGTGAGGATGGTTACGCCTTCGGATTCCAGCAGCTTCAAATCTTCCAGCGTGTCCGCTCCCTCGGTGGTCAGATACGCACCGGTATTGTAGCACAGAATGGTCTCCGGCAGGGCGTCCTGCTTGGTCAGAGCGAAAACAAAGGCCTTCATCAGGGCTTTGCCCAGCGTTTCCTCTCCGGTGCCCATGGTATTTGCCGACAGCACCACCAGCATGCCCTTCTTCCGGGCATCCACCGCGCAGGCGATTTCCGGTTCCGCCTCGGCTTCCCCGCCGATTACCATGGTGACGGTGAATTCCGCGTCTGCCTGTTTTTCCCCGGAAGCTGCAAAGCCCATGTGCTGGGCGAACCGCTGCAAATTCTGAACGGCAATTTCATTGTCCACCCGCACAATCAGGGTATCTCCGGGGTTCCTGTCCTCGGCGGCCGTGTTCGCGGGGGCACC
>CAMGCA010000122.1 GCA_946011705.1 uncultured Clostridia bacterium
ATAATAACAATGCAATTTTGTGAAATGCGCATTTGTGCAAGATACTAAGGAGTGACAGAAAGATGTCCAATAGTGTTTTTCAGAGCGTTATCGTCCAGTTGAGGGATGTTTCCGACCGCGTGTTCGGCGTGATTGATACGGAAGGCTGCGTGATTTCCTGCACCGATATGTCTGTGCTTGGTGAGCGCTGGACGGATGCCGCGCTGAAGGTTGGCAACGCCTCCGAGAGCATCGTTACCTTTGCGCAGAAATCCTTCAAGGCCATTATGGGCAACTCCAACTACTTTGAGTACGCCGTGTTCTGCTCCGGCGACGATGAGACTGCCAGAAGCTTCTGCCAGATGGCCTTCATCGCCCTGAACGATGCCAAAACCTTCTATGAGGAGAAGCATGACCGGGGCACCTTTGTCAAGAATATTATCATGGACAACATCCTGCCCGGCGATATCTACATCCGGGCCAAGGAGCTGCATTTTGCCACAGACGCCCCCAGGGCGGTGTTCCTGATCCGCCAGGTGGGCCACAGCGATGTGGCTACGGTGGACGTGCTCACCGGTATGTTCCCGGACAAGATGCAGGATTTCGTCCTGTCCATCAATGAGACCGATGTGGCGGTGATCAAGCAGATCAGCGGCACCGTTACCGCCGAGGATCTGGAAAAGATCGCGGTGAACATCGAGGAAACCCTGAAAAACGAACTGCGGATCAAGACCATCATCGGCATCGGTACGGTGGCGGAGCATCTGCGGGAGCTGGCGGATTCCTATAAGGAGGCCCAGACCGCCATTGAAGTTGGCAAGGTGTTTGACAACGAGAAGCGCGTCATGCACTATGAGAATCTGGGCATCGGACGTCTCATTTACCAGCTGCCCACCACCCTGTGTGAGATTTTCCTGCGGGAAGTGTTTAAGAAGAACTCTCTGGACTCTCTGGATCAGGAGACGCTGTTCACCATCAACAAGTTCTTTGAGAACAGCCTGAACGTGTCCGAGACCTCCCGGAAGCTGTTCGTCCACCGCAACACCCTGGTGTACCGTCTGGAAAAGATTCGCAAGCTCACGGGCCTTGACCTGCGTCAGTTCGACCACGCCATCGTGTTCCGGGTTGCCCTGATGGTGCGTCAGTATCTGGCCTCCCGGGAAAACCGGTAAAGTGCATACCAATGCGGAGCCGCGTTGTGCGGCTCCGTTTTTTCGGCAAATGTCGCCGAAAAATTGAAATTTGTGGGGATGCCCCCATGGGCAATGCGTTGCGAACTCTGGTGGTTAACACACATCCTTAGGGCTCCTCGACCATAAGCTGTTACGAAAATTGGAATTTGGCAAGTTGCACCGCACCACGACAAAGGTTGTCATTGCGAACCAGTGACCGATGTCACTGGTGTGGCAATCCGTTCTCCTTTTGGCATTTTCGTCATCCAGACGCATAAGGGGATGCGGATTGCCACGCCAGTGTGCGCACTGGCTCGCAATGACATACGAGTATTTTAGTGCACCAAATTTCAATTTTCTGAGCCGTTCTGGTCGAGGAGCCTAAAGGATGTGAGATAACCGCCAGTGTCCGTAACGCATTGTCAGCGGCCACTGGCCGCTGGTCGAGGGGCCCAAAGGATGTAGGATGACTACCCAGCGTTCGTGACGCATTGTCAGCGGCGACTCGCCGCCAAATTCCAATTTTCTTGTGTCGAAACTATGGATTATTTGTGAATTCTTCCGGATAGAGCTGGGAAATGGCGGTTAGTCATTGACAACAGCTTAGCTATGTGTTACAATTCGGTTACATGCGAGCAGACTCGGGTGCGCCCGGGGCTGCCAATTACAGGAGATTATACATATGATTCAATTTACTGATGTTGTAAAATCCTATGAGCAAGGTAATAAAGCGCTGAACGGCGTGTCCATGCAGATTGAGGACGGCGAGTTTTGCTTCCTCATCGGCCCCTCCGGCTCCGGCAAGTCCACCATCATCAAGCTGATCACCGGTGAGCTCAGGCCCACCTCCGGCACAGTCCATGTCAACGGCTACTCTCTGGAGCGGATCCGCAAGCGGGAGATCCCCTACCTGCGCCGTACCGTCGGTGTCGTGTTTCAGGACTACCGCCTGATCGACAAGATGACCGTCTACGAGAACGTGGCGTTCGCCATGCGTGTAGTTGGCGCCAGAGAGAAGGAAATCAAAGAGCGTGTTCCCTACGTTCTGGAGCTGGTGGGCCTTGAGAGCAAGATGAACCGCCATCCCAATGAAATGTCCGGTGGTGAGCAGCAGAGACTGGCCATCGCCCGGGCGCTGGTGAACAACCCCTCCACCATCATCGCCGACGAGCCTACCGGTAACCTGGACCCGGAGCGCTCCTTTGAGATCATGGCGCTGCTGCAGGAGATCAATAATCTGGGCACCACCATGCTGGTGGTTACCCATGACCAGAATCTGGTAGAACTGTTCCACAAGCGGGTCATCTCCATCAACGATGGTGTGGTGGTCAGCGACGGAACAGAGGAGGAAGAGACAGATGAAGCTGAATAATATCGGATATCTTTTGAAGGAGGGCTTTCGCGGCATCTTCCTTCATGGATTCATGTCCTTTGCCGCCGTGTGTGTGACGGTGGCGTGCCTGGTTATCGTGGGCAGCTTCTCCGCCCTGGCCTACAACCTGGATGAGATGGTGAAGGAGCTGAACCAGACCAGTGAGATTCTTGTCTACATAGACGCGGACCTGTCCGATGCCGAGGCAAGAAGCATCGGTACCAAGATTAACCTGTTGGATAACGTGCTGCAGGCCACCTTCGTTTCCCGGGAGGAAGCGCTGGAGGACTTCATCGCGGATCATGACGGCGACAGCGCCTTCAGCGGTGTGCAGGCCAGCGACCTGCGTCACCGCTATGTGGTGACCCTGGAGGACAACACCAAAATGGAGCAGACCGACGCCCAGCTCAAGCAGCTGCCCGGCGTAGCCAAGACCAACGCGGCCTATGAGCTTGCCAAGGGCTTTTCCACCATTCAGGACGTGCTGCATATGGTGTCCGCCGCCATCATCGCTGTGCTTCTGGTGGTGTCCCTGCTGATCATCTCCAACACCGTCAAGCTTGCTATGTACGACCGCAAGGATGAAATCGCCATCATGAAGATGGTGGGCGCAACCAACGGCTTTATCCGGCTGCCCTTCGTGGTAGAGGGCTTTACGCTGGGCATGATGGGCGCGATCCTGGCCTTCGGTCTGGAATGGGTGGGCTATGACGCCCTGATTCAGAAGATTGCCGCTGTGGACGCTCTGCAGCTGTTCAACTTCGTTTCCTTCCAGGAGCTGCTGATTCCCATGGTCGTTGTCTTTGCCGCGGCGGGTATGTTCGTCGGCATCGTGGGCAGCTGGACCTCCATCCGCAAGTTCATGAACGTGTAAGCGTTCTCCCGGATGGAGCCGGACCGGCTCAACAGAAATCTTAGGTAAGGAAACACATTTTATGCGTAAACACAGATATGCAGCCACCGCGCTGTCTCTGCTATTGGCTGTGTCGCTGACCATAGGCCTGTTTCCCATGGAGGCCCGGGCGGCGTCCTCGGCGGAAATTCAGAAGGAAATTGACGCGCTGGAAGCCAAAAACGCGGAGATCGAGAAGCAGATCAATGCCATTCAGAAGCAATACAATGCCAATTACAGCGATATGAAGGACATTGTGGAGCAGAAGAGTTCCATTGATCAGGAAATCACCCTTCTGAACAGCAAGGTGGAGACCACCAACGAACAGATTGCCGCCTACAGTCAGCTGATTGCGGACACCCAGGAGGAGCTGGACAAGGCCCAGGAGGATTTGCGCGAACTCAGCGAGGCGCACCGGGAACGGGTTCGGGTCATGGAGGAGCAGGGCAGGCTGACCTACTGGCAGGTGATCTTCCAGGCTAACAGCTTTACCGATCTCTTAGACCGCATTAACATGGTGGAGGAGATCAATGCCTCCGACCGCAGGCGTATTGAGGAAATGCGCATCGCAGCGGATATTGTCACCGCGACGCAGATGAATCTGGAATCGGAAAAGGGACAGCTGGAGGAAGTTCGTGTCCAGCTGGCTGCTGACGAGGCGGCCTTGCAGGAAAAGCGAACGGAGTCCGACAGCGTTCTTCGGGAGCTGGAAGCAAAGTCTGAGGAGTTTGAAATTCTGATGGCGGAATCCGAGATCCTTCAGGAAGACCTGATGCAGGAGATCGCCGCCAAGGAGAAGGAGCTGAAGGAAGCCAAATACGACGAGTATCTGGCAAAGCTGGCTCTGCAGGGCGAGAACCCGCCCTCCAACGCCACCTGGATCACCCCGGTGTCCGGCTGGAAGCTGACCAGCCCCTTCGGTATGCGAACCCACCCAATCCTGAAAACCCAGCGGATGCACAACGGTATTGATATGTCCTGTGCCCAGGGCACGCCCATCTACGCCACCCGCGCCGGTAAGGTTACGCGAACCGCCTATCAGGCCGGCGGCGCGGGCAACTATGTCAGTATCAACCATCTGGATGGCTTTGCCTCAGTCTATATGCACATGACCCACTATGTTGTCTCCGCGGGACAGGAGGTCTCCGCCGGACAGCTCATCGGTTATGTGGGCAGCACAGGCCTGTCCACCGGTCCCCATCTGCATTTCGGCATCTCCTATGCCGGCACTTACGTCAATCCCCTTGCGTACATCTGCTGATGTATGCCGCCCCTTGAAAAGGAGAAAACTATGAAAAATCGCAAACGTTTGGTATCTATCCTCTCCGGCGTCATGGCAGCCATTATGCTGCTGACGCTGCTCATGAGCATCCTGCCATCCCGGGTCAGCGCCGCTTCCTCTTCCGAGATCCGAAAGCAGATTAACCAATTGAAGAAGGAAAAGGAAGAGCTGAAGGAAAAGATCGACGATGTGAAGGATCAGTATAAAGAGAATGAAAACGAGATTGCCGACATCATCGCCCGGAAGAATGTCATCGATCAGGAAATTCAGCTGCTCAGTGAGCAGATTACCAATATGAATGATCAGCTGTCCGCCTACAACCTTCTCATCGCGGACAAGCAGGACGAGCTGGACAACGCCGAGGGGTTGTATGACCAGCTGAACGAGGAAAACAAGGTACGCGTGCGCACCATGGAGGAGGAGGGCGAGCTTTCCTACTGGGAGGTTTTGTTCAAGGCCAACAGCTTCTCCGACCTTCTGGACCGGCTGAACATGGTGGAGGAAATCGCCGCTTCCGATAACCGCCGCTTAAAGCAGCTCAGTGACGCTGCCGACGCGGTGGAGGTGGCCCAGACCGACCTCCAGGCGGAAAAGGCCGAGATGGAGCAGACTAAGAAGGAACTGGACGCGGCTCAGGAGGAAATGAACGCCAAGCGGAAGGAAGCTGATGATCTTTTGCAGGAGCTTCTGAGTAAGGCCGATGACCTGGAGGCCCTGGAAGCGGAATTCCAGGCTATGGACGAGGAATTTCTGAAGCAGATTGCCACCAAGGAAGAGGAGTACAGCGCCGCCAAGCAGGCGGAGTGGGAAGCCTATATGGCCACCTATGTGCCGCCTACCACCGCTGCGGCCGGCTCTTCCATGGATAAGCCCAGCGGCGGCACCACCAGCGGCGGCACCGGCGGTACGGCGGTGGGCGGCGGCTGGGTGCGCCCGTGCAGCTACACCTCCATCACCTCTCCCTTCGGCTACCGTGTCTCTCCCACCTCCGGCGCCTCTACTTACCATCAGGGCGTTGACCTGGACACCGGTACGGGCTGGCCTGTTGTGGCTGCCAAGGCCGGACGGGTGGTTGTGGCTGGCTACGGCAGCGCCGCCGGAAATTACGTCAAGATCGACCACGGCGATGGTGTGTCCTCCATCTATATGCACCTGAACAGCTATTGTGTCTCCGCCGGTCAGATGGTCAGCGCCGGACAGAATATCGGCACCACCGGCGCCACCGGCGTGGCCACCGGCGACCACCTGCACTTTGGCATCGCCGTCAACGGTGTTTATGTAAACCCCTGCAGCTATGTAGCGCTGTAATGCTTTTCCCACAGCCCGAAAAATGGGCTGTGGGAACCTTTCTATGTGAGGTGTTGGAAAGATGAAAAAGAAATTGCTGATGTTTGGCTCCTATGTATTGGTAGCCATGCTGGCGACGGTGATAACCCTGGCAATGGTGGGCATAAATCCCCCCTCCAAGCTGGATAGGCTGGAAGCGTTGATTGAAGACTGCTTTATCGGGGAAGCGGATTTTCAGACCATGGAGGATGCCGCTGCGGCAGCAATGGTGAAGGCCACCGGCGACCGCTGGAGCTACTATATTTCCGCGAAAGACTATGATGCCCACCGGGAGCAGGAGGAAAACGCCTATGTGGGCGTGGGCATTACCATTCAGCAGCAGGAGGACGAGTCGGGCGTCCTGATTGCCGCGGTGATCGATGGCGGCCCCGCCCAGGAGGCGGGCATTGCGGTCAATGACCTGCTCATCGGCGTGGAGGAGCAGGATGTGCGGGGCATGACCACGGACCAGGTGGGCGCGCTGGTGAAAGGGAAAGAGGGCACCAAAGTGACCCTGACAGTTCTGCGC
>CAMGCA010000123.1 GCA_946011705.1 uncultured Clostridia bacterium
GGATGGAAGCCACCGAATCTACACCGATGAATATAACGACTTTCTGGATGCGGAATCGGACCGGCTGAAGCCTCAGGCGGAGCAGCTGTGTACGGAGCGTTTTCTGGATGTCAAGGAGGAAGCCGAGGAGGAATACAACGATGGCTATCAGGAATACCTGGATGGCGTAAAGGAGTATGAAGACGCCAAGGCAGACGCGGAAAAGGAACTGGCTGAAGCCGACCTAGAGCTGAAAGCCGGAGAAGAGGAGCTGGAGAAAAACCGCAAAAAGCTGATTGACGGCGAGAAGGAGATCAAAGACGGCCGGGAGCAAATCGAAGAAGCCCGTGGCCAGATTGAAAGCGCGCGGAAGAAGCTGGATACGCAGTACGCCGCGCTGAAGCCCCAATATGACCTGGTTATGCAGAATATCGATGGTGCAAGGGCGGCTGTCAATTCCCTGAAAGCCGCGATAGATGGCTGTCAGAGCACCATCGCGCAAAATGAAAAAAAGATTGAGCAGCTGAGGCAGAGTCTCCCATCGGAGGGAGAGGCTCCTTCCGGAGAACTGTCGGAAGAGGAAATCAACAGGCAAATATCTGAACTGGAGGCAGCCAATGAGCAGTGCCGCAGCCAGTTACAACCCTATCAGGCACAATACCAGCAGGCAAGCGCTGAGTTGGAGCAGATGAATCAGGCAATCGCCGGCATGAAGGCCATACAGGATGGCTATGCTGCTGTTGATCAGGGCGAGCTGAAAATGTGGGAAAATGAAACCAAGCTGAACTACGCGGAAAAGAAAATCGCGGTGGGCTGGGGCGAATGGGCAAAGGGCCGGGATGAATTGGAGGAAGGCTGGGAGGACTACGAGAAGGCAAAGCAGGATGCCGAAAAAGAGCTGGCTGACGCGGAACAGGAGCTGAAGGACGCCGAGGAAGAGCTGCTGGATGCCCGGGATGAAATTGACTCCATGGATACGCCGGATCTGACCATTCTGGACCGGAACAGCAACGTTGGTTATAACAATCTGGACAGCTCTTCCGATATTGTCGCGGGCGTTTCCCGGGTATTTCCGGTGTTTTTCATTCTGATAGCGGCGCTGGTGTGTATTACCACCATGACCCGGATGATCGACGAGGAACGTACCCAAATCGGCACCCTGAAGGCTTTGGGCTATACCGATCGGGAGATCATGAACAAGTACCTGGTCTATTCCGGCAGCGGAGCGGTGCTGGGCTGTGCCCTGGGTATCGCGGCAGGCAGCACCATTTTTCCCCAGATTCTATGGAAGGCCTACTGCATCATGCTGAGTATCCAGCCCAATGTGGTGCTGACCGTAAATTGGCCGCTTTCTCTGGCGGTGCTGGTGACCTACACGGCGATTATGCTCTTTGTGACCTGGTGGTGCTGCCACAAGACCCTGGCGGAGAATCCCGCGGAGCTGATCCGGCCCAAGGCGCCGGAGGCGGGCAAACAGATCTTTGTGGAAAAGCTGCCATTCTGGAAGCGGATCAGCTTCCTGAATAAGGTCACCATCCGCAACATTTTCCGCTACAAGAAAAGGCTGGCCTTGATGCTCATCTGCATCGGCGGCTGTACAGCACTGCTGCTGACAGGCTTCGGCTTGCGGGATTCGATTTCCAACGTTGCGGCTTATCAGTTTGAGAACGTGACAAAATATGATATGTCCGTCTATTTCCGGGAGGAACCCTCGGAACGACAGCAGGACAAGTTCATAAAAGCAGTTGAGCGCGACGCGTCAAACAGGATGTTCTACCATCAGAGCAGTGTGGAGGTAGACTTCGACAACCGTGTGAAGGAAGTTTACCTGCTTTCCGGCGGCGATGAGATGACGGAGTTTATCGACTTTCATAAGGGAGAAACCCCGCTGTCCCTTCCGGGAAAGAATCAGGTGCTCCTGTCCTCCGGTGTGGCGGAAAATCTCGGAATCCGGCAGGGTGACGAGGTGATTTTGCGCAACAGTGATTTGGAGGAGCTGCATCTGACGGTATCCGCTATCTATGACAATCACGTTTATAACTATGCCATTGTCTCCCCGGAAACCATCACGGGCCAGTGGGGCAGGGAACCGGAATACCAGATGGCGTTCATCTGTATGAAGGACGGCGCGGATGTACACGCTCTTAGCGCGGCGATCAGTGACCTTAGCTTTGTGATGAATGTGGCGGTCAGTGAGGACCTCGCGGCAACGGTAGGCAGAATGATGGAAGCTCTGGATCTGGTGGTCTGGGTTATCGTATTCTGCGCGGGTCTGCTGGCGGTGACGGTTCTGTACAACCTGACCAACATCAACATCAATGAACGGATTCGGGAAATCGCCACCATCAAGGTTCTGGGCTTTAACGCTGCGGAAACCGCGTCCTATGTGTTCAAGGAGAATCTTGCGCTGACGGTGGTTGGCGCGCTGCTGGGCCTGGTGTTCGGCAAGCTGCTGCTGATCTTTGTTATGAGCCAGATTAAGATCGACATGGTCTGGTTTACGGTGCTGACAGAGCCGGTTTCCTACCTCTGGTCCATCGGCCTGACGCTGCTTTCCGCGCTGGTTGTAAACTTTGTTTTCTACTTCCGGCTGGATAAGATCAATATGGCGGAAGCGCTAAAGTCCGTAGAATAACAGAACGGCTATCGTCTCAAATGAGGCGATAGCCGTGTTTTTCGTGTTAGCCATATTGTTCCACAAGGTACTGCATGGCCTCCCGATAGCCTTCCAGACCGTGTCCTTTGATGGTCTTGCAGCAGGCCATTCCGGCGTAGGAGATCTGCCGGAAGGGTTCCCGGGCATCCACATCGGAAATATGTACCTCTACAGCGGGGATGGAGACTGCCTACAGTGCGTCCAGTATGGCCACGGAGGTGTGGGTGTAGGCGGCGGGATTGATGACGATGCCGTCTATTTTGCCGTAGGCCCACTGAATTTTGTCCACGATATCTCCCTCGTGGTTGGATTGAAACTGTTCGACCTCCACGCCCAGCTCCTTCGCGGTATCCTCCAGCAGATTCAGCAGATCGGCAAAGGTGTTTTTTCCGTAAATCCCCGGCTCCCGGATGCCCAGCATATTCAGATTCGGGCCGTTGATCACCAGAATTTTCATGATAATTCCTCCAGCTTTGACAGAATTTCCGTCACAGTGTCCTCCGGGCTTCCGGTATTTGCAACCCGAACATCCGCAAAGGCCTCGTACAGGGGCTTTCTAACCGCGTACATCTCCTCCAGCCGATTCGATTGGGACAGAGGCCGCCCGTCTGTTGGCAGCAGGGACAAATCCCGTTCCAGCCAGACAATGCTGCCGTTCTGATGAAGTGCGGGATAGTTTCGCTGCCGGGTCACGCAGCCGCCGCCAGTGGCAATCACCAAACCGGATTGCTTGCCCAAATGTTCCAGCGCCATCGTCTCCCATTCGCGGAAGATTTCTTCTCCATCCTGGGCGAAAATCTCGGGAATGGACTTTCCTGCCAATTGGATGATTTCTTCATCGGCATCTACAAATTTCCGCCCCAGTTTCCGCGCCAAAAGGTTGCCAATGGTGCTTTTCCCGCAGCCGGGCATGCCGATTAGAACGATATTCATCATCTGACGGGACAAAATTCCGTGGATTTTTTCAATGCAGCTGTCCGGCAGCTTCTTTCCGGTAAAATATTCAGAGGCTTCCTTTGCCTGAGCTACCAGCATCCACAGACCATTTTCGTGAGGAATGCCCAAAGATTCTGCGTCCAGCAGCAGCTGGGTCTTTGCGGGATTGTAGATCACGTCCAGCACGCCATCCAATTTGGGAAACCTGTTCAGGTCAATGGGAGAGACGCCGGTGTTGGGATACATACCTACGGGTGTTGCGTTGACGATCACGGACGCGTCGGAATGCAGATGCAGATTGCCGTAGTTGTTTTCTCCGGAACGGGAAATCACCACAGGCGCGGCACACAAATCCCGCAGTGCCGTCACAACCATATTGGACGTACCGCCGCTGCCCAGAACCAGTACCTTTTTGCCCTCCACAGCGATGCCGCTGTGCTTTACCAGCGAGACAAAACCGAAATAATCAGAATTGTGCCCAAAGAGGCTGCCGTCGGCTCTGCGGACGATGGTATTGACAGAGCCGATTTTCTGAGCGGCAGGGGACAGCGCGTCCAGATAGGGAATCACGTCTTTTTTGTAGGGAATGGTCACATTGATGCCGGTGAAATCCCCATCCTTCAGAAAAGCAGTCAGCTCCTCCGGCTCTTTTTCAAAGAGATCATAGGAATAATCCCCCAGCAGTCCGTGAATCTGCGGGGAGTAGCTGTGGCCCAGCTTTCGGCCCAATAATCCGCACTTCATCAAATCACCTCGGTATAGCTGCCCAGATACTTGAACTCCTCGCACAGCTCGTCCAGCTCGCACATGAGCTGCACGTATTCCTCCGAGTAGATAGAGGTGTCCAGATCAAAATAGAACATGAACTCAAATTCCCGATCGGGAATGGGCCGGGATTCCAGCTTGGTCACATTGATGCCCAGGGTGTACAGCCGGGCCAGCACCTTGTACAGGGCGCCGGGCTTGTGGGGCAGAACCATCATAATGCTGGTCTTGTCGGAACCGGGGTAGATTTCCAGATTCTTGCTGATGCAGATAAATCGGGTGCGGTTGTTGCCCTTGTCCTGCACGGAGGCAGCCAGGCAGCTCAGACCGTAAAGCTCGGCGCAGGAGCGGCTGGACAGGGCGGCCACATCCTTTTGACCGGATTTTGCCACCATCTCTGAAGCCATGGCGGTGTTTTCCACGGCAACCACGTTGACACCGGGCAGACCGCGAAGGAAGTCACTGCACTGGTTGATGGCCTGCTCATGGGAATAGATGGTCTTGATATCCGTAAGAGAAGCGCCGGAATTGGCCAGAAGATTGTGGTCAACCTTCAGCCGGAAGGTGCGGACGATGGAGAAATTGTGCCGGATCATGAGATCGTAGACCTTGGTGACGGAACCGGCGGTGGAGTTTTCGATAGGCAGAATGCCGTATTGACACATACCCTGCTCAATGGCGTTGAAGACCCCGTCAAAGTTTTTGAAGTACATAATGAAGGGGCTTTTGAAAATCTTTTCGCAGGCAATCTGGGAGTAAGCGCCCTCAACACCCTGACAGGCCACAATGGGGGCCTGGGGGAAAAGCTTAGGCGTTTCGTCGATGGCTTTGGAAATAGACTTGTAAAGCTGGCTCATTTCTCCGTTTCGCTTGCTCTGGTAGCTGCGGCTCAGCTCGAAGAGCATGGAGTACAGCACCCGGGTATAGTTTTCCATTTCCGGGCCTGCCATTTCCGCCACCTTCTGCAAGATAGCCCGCTCCCGGGCGGGAACAAAAATCGGCAGATTGTTGGCCTTTTTATAGTCGGCAACCTGCGCTGACAAATTCATCCGCTGGCAGAAGAGACTTACCAGCTCCTGATCGATGCCGTCAATCTGCTGACGGATTTCCGTTAAATCCATGGGTTTACTTCCTCCTGTCTGTCTGCGTGTTCCCCAGAATCAGGTCAAACATGGCGATGGCCGCGGCAGCTTCCATGACGGGCACCGCTCTGGGGACGATACAGGGATCGTGACGGCCTTTTACGATCAACTCCTGTTCCTGCGCCCTGCTTAGAGAAACGCTCTGCTGAGGCTGGGAGATGGACGGGGTGGGCTTGATGGCAGCACGGAAAATGATGGGCATTCCGTTGGTGATGCCGCCTAAGATGCCGCCCGCATGATTGGTCAGCGTGGAAACCCGCCCGTTTTCAACGGTGAAGGCATCGTTGCACTGGCTGCCAAGCAGCGCAGCGGCTTCCCGGCCAATACCGAATTCTACGGATTTCACCGCTGGTACACCGTAGACAATCTGAGCGATCCGACTTTCCACGCCACCGAACATTGGCTCTCCCAGTCCGGCAGGTACGCCGGTGATATAGCACTCTATGATACCGCCAACGCTGTCGCATTCCATGCGGGCTTCGGCGATTCTGTCGCGCATACGCTGACCTGCGTCAGGGGAGAGTACTGGGAAATCCGCTTCAATCAAATCCAGCGGCGGATTCAGCCAATCTACCGCGCTATCATCGGTAACACCAGCGATGGTGGCGATTCTCGCGGCAATCCGGATGCCTCGTTCCGCCAGCCACTGCTTACACAGACCGCCCGCAATGCACAGGGGGGCGGTGAGGCGACCGGAGAAATGGCCGCCGCCTGCCGCGTCCTGGAAGCCGCCGTACTTGATTTGGGCGGTATAGTCCGCATGACCTGGCCGGGGACAGTCCTTCAGATTGGCGTAATCTCCGGAGCGTGTGTTGGTGTTGTGAATCACGGCGGCAATGGGCGCGCCGCAGGTAAAGCCGTCCAGAACGCCCGCCAGGAACTCCGGGCGGTCTTCCTCCTTTCGGGGGGTGGACCAATTGTTCTGCCCTGGGGCGCGGCGATTCAGAAAGACCTGTAATTCCTCAAAATCCACGGGAAGACCCGCGGGAATGCCGTCCAGGGTCATGCCGATAGCGGAGCCGTGTGATCGTCCGAGAATAGTAAGCAGTAGTGTTTCACCGT
>CAMGCA010000124.1 GCA_946011705.1 uncultured Clostridia bacterium
TGTCCATCATGCCGGGCATGGAGGCCCGGGCGCCGGAACGGACGGAGACCAGCAGAGGATTCTCAAGGTCGCCGAACTTTTTGCCGGTGATTTCCTCCAGCTTGTCTACATACTGCATGATTTCCGCCTGAATTTCATCATTGATTTTGCGGCCATCCTCGTAATACTTGGTGCAGGCTTCGGTAGAAATGGTAAAGCCCTGAGGGACGGGCAGACCGATGTTGGTCATTTCCGCGAGGTTCGCGCCCTTGCCGCCCAGGAGCTCGCGCATTTTGCCGTTGCCCTCGGTGAACAGATAAACGTACTTATGAGACATTCGTTTAATACCCCTTTCCTATCTTCAGACGTGCCAAAACCGCCTGTATGGTTATAAATTTCGACTGTCCGAGTTTGACTGGTACAGTATATCATATCTGTCAAAAAATTGCAAATAAATTCTTGCAAATTTTTGCATAATTTCCAAAAACAGGAACTGATAGCGTTGGCAGCCCACTGCGCCGACACAACCTCGCTGCCGTCCATCACCAGAGCCACGTCGTTGCTTTGGGTTTCCGCCGCGGTGGTTTCGGTACGTGCACGCTGCCGCAAATGCAGGTAGTCCGTCAGCGTCCGGGGTCCTTATCAGGTCGATGACATCCCCGCAGACCCAGCGCAAGGACTTCCAGCCTGTCGGTTACTTTTTCCCACCTAAGCAGACGACCGTCTCGACGGTAGTCTCAGATTCCAAGGACAATTCTTTCACTTCCCCGCCTTCAACAGGCATGGGAAAATTGAAAACGATATTCTTGATCCAGCATCCATCTTTTCTCTTTTCCGGGTATAGGTCAATTCTTTCGATGAAGGCCTTCATAAGTTCCTTCCGTTCAGCTTCGGTAGCGGAGTTGTAAACCGCATCGAAGGCCAGGAGCAGCCGATAGATATTGTCACCGGAGATTTTCTCCTGCCGGATACTGCGAATCTGACTTTGCAGCTCATCGATCTGAGATTCGATTTCTACCATGATATCATATTGTTCGTCATAACGGCGCTGCAAATCAGAAATTTTTCTGTCATAGTGTGGATCGCCAATATCCAGCGTATCCATCTGACGCTCCAACCGGGTTTTCGTTCCGAGGGTCTGCTTCAATCGCCCCTGCAAAACTTCCACTTGCTGTTCCAGCGCCGCAGTATCTACTGCCGTTCCGATCTTTGCTTGAATGGCTTCCGCAAACCGGGGCTTATTGACCATGGCGGAGATGATCCTGGCAACTGCACTGTTCAGCTCTGCCTGATCTATGTTCAGTCGGAAACTGCACTCATGGCCGGAAGCGGTAATGGTATTCTTGCAATAGTAGTAATACCGTGTTTTCTTGTCCCTGCCATGGGCTTTGGCGATGTTGCCGTACATACCTTTTCCACAGCATGGACATCTCAGAATGCCGGACAGGATGTGGGCATGGTCTGGATTGTTGACCTTCTCCCGCTTGAAGGAATTGATCTTGCGCTTTTCCTGTGCCAGATACCAATCTTCTTCAGAAATGATGGCCTCATGCTGTCCGTCATAAACGGGAAACTCAGACTGTTCGACCACATGCATCTCATTGCGTGTGCCCTGCTTCTTTTCTGTCCTGCGTCTGCCATAGGCAATCTTCCCCATGTAGATGGGATTGTCCAGCACATCCTGCACGAAATTTCTTGAGAAGCCGGGAATGGTATTGTTCTGCCGCAGTTTCTTTACGAAGCCATTTCGGTTCAGGTACTTGGCAACTCCGGCAACGCCCTCGTTGGTGTGGATGTAACGATTATAGATGATGCGAATGACCTCAACCTCATCCTCTGCAATGACAAGGTTTCCGTTTTCCAGTTTGTATCCATAGGGAGCGAAACCGCCGTTCCATTTTCCTTCACGGGCCTTTTGCTCCCGTCCTGCCATTGTCTGTGTGCGGATATTCTCTCGCTCAATTTCTGCCACAGCAGACAGAACTGAAATCATCAGCTTACCGGCATCTTTGGAACTGTCAATGCCATCTTCCACGCAAATCAGATTCACACCATAATCCTGCATGAGCTGCAAAGAGTTCAGAACGTCCGCCGCATTTCTTCCGAAACGGGAGAGCTTAAACACCAACACATAGGAAACGCCATCTTTGCCCTCCTGAATGTCGTTCAGCATCCGCTGAAACTCCGGTCTTCCCTGGATGTTCTTACCGGAAAATCCCTCGTCAGAGTATTCACCGGCAACAACCATGTCCTCGTAGTCAGCGTATTTACGAAGCTTGTCACGCTGGGCATCCAGGCTGTAGCCATCGACCTGCATGGTGGTGGACACTCTTGTATAGAGGTAGCATTTACGTTGTTTCTTCTTCAATCATACCACCTCCTGCATTGGGATCCTGTGCAGCGAATCCCTCCTTGCGGATGAAGTATTCCAAAAGAAACTGCACATAGTCTGGTGCATGGCGGTTGCCCAATTCCCACTCCGTCATTGTCCGGTAGGGAATGTGAACCAGCTTGCAGAAGTCCTTTCGGTTCAGCCCTGTACTCTCCCGCAGTTTAATCATTCTGTTTTTACAATCCATAGTCTTTCTCCATAAATAGGAAATACACGTTGCGTACTTATTATAGCACAGCTACAACAAATACGCAACGTGTAAATCAAACTTTTATGCTGCTGCCATACCTGGCGGTTTCGCTTGTGTATCATTCTCAGGGCACTTCTCTGTTTGCGGTGTGTCCTGTTCCAATTTTTCCAGAACCTGATGACCGTATTTCTCGATCAGTCGGGCCATAACATCCACGCAGCGTTCAAATGCCGCATTGTATTTTGCATCTTCATAATATTTCTGCAATAGGCAATGTCCTCCGTCATATCTCGATATTCTGCTGCCTGCCACTGGCGGGCTGACTGTGTTCCTGTTGCTGCCGTCCTCTGGCGAGGATGGCATTCAAAAAAGCCCGAACCCGTTCGGATGCGATTTCCAGTGCATCCAGATAGGGCTGGGCTTTCTTTTTGAGTTCCTGATATTTTTCGTTCAACGCTTCAAAACGCTGCTTCCAGATGGTCGCGGACTGTTCTGCGGAAGCCAGTTTTTCTTTCAGCCGCCTGTTGTCCGCCCTGGCAGCAATGCCATTGATGGCGTGCTGCTTGAGCGTGTCACACTCCTGCGGGGTAAGAGAAATATTTCCGGTGAGGGCATTTTTCTTGCCCATCGCCTCAATGTCCTGTATCGTCAGCGCAGCGGCCTTGGCGGTTTTGGTTTCCTTTTGCAGAACCGCAAGTCTTTTCTTCTGCCGGTCTGCCGCAGCCTGGGTATCTTCCAAAGTCTGCTCCGCCTGTGCAACCAGACCGGTCACAGCTTCCAAACGCTCCTGCTCTGCCTGAACCTTAAACTGTGTTACGGTCAAATGCTCCTCGGTACTACCCCGCTCGCCGCGCTTCACATCGGTGTAACCGGCGGCACGCATAGCGCTGAAGAAATCGTCTTGGAGTACACTGTAGGATTTTTTCAAGATCGGCTTTCCCTTTGCGGTCAGCATGGGATTTCCGTTTTCGTCCAGCGCCGGCTTGGACTGCCACTTCTTACTGCTGCTGACCTGCATGATCGTTTCCTTTACGGTGCCGACCAGCGATTTGTCCTTGCAGCGTTTGCTCCAAAGAATCTGTTTTTCAACAACCGGGATGTACACAACATGGAGATGGTAGTGGTATACATCTTCTTCCAGAGCTTCGGACATAGCCCGGTTACGTTCGTCTGCGTGCATCACAGCGGAGAGGATGTACTGCTCACCGCCCACAATCTCCACGGCAGCTTTGTAAGCATCGGCATAGAACTGTTTTGCAAATTCGTAGCCGCCGTGATTATAGAAGTAGGCAGAGTTCACATCGAAGATCAGTTCACCGTAAAGGTTGGCATCTTCTTTCAGACCACGGGTGGAGATCACGCCATCGGTTTTCATCTGCTCAAACATCTCTGCATAACTGCCGGTGGGTGTTTTGAAATGCACATTGTAAGATAAGCGCTCCAACACGATATCCGGGTTCGTGTAGGATTCCTTTTCCCGCTCATTGTGGCGCTGGGCATTAGCGATTTTGGAAGCGGTCAGGTTTACATTTCTTGCTACGGTACGGTCAATACCGTCGTTTCTTGCCATTGGGGGTTCAATCCTTTCTTTATTCATTTTTGGTTTCGGGAGCCACGGGGGAGCACTTCTGCGGAAGTGTAATAACCCACTATGATACTTTCATCCTATGGCTGCAAAGTATCGTGGGCTCTCCGAGGGGGAACGGGGAATGCGGCTTCTGCGGAAGCCTCTGCCGTGGCTTGCAAGCGGTACCCACTTCACAATTCCACGGCACGGACGATGCTGATTTCCCAACCGTATTGTGCAATCACCACCGTCCGCTGTCTGAGAGAAGTCCGCTACATTCTCTCAGACCGTCCACGCTGAACTCTGCGGATTTCATCGTGGGGACGGGGATGCGAGGGGTACAGGATGCGGAAGATGATTTTGTAATAATGAAGACTTGCGGTTTTTGCTGCGTACATACGTACGGCGGGATGTTACTTGTCCCATTCGTCCGGTACGTACGTACGCAGCGAATCACCGCAAAAGCTGTTTATATCAGGTCTTGCCATAGCCTCGATTCCCATAAAGCCCCAAACCCTGCGTCCGGCTGGATTGGTCACATTGTTGCAGTGTTCCAGATTGTATTTACCTGCATGGGCGACCAAAGCATCGCTGAAGCTCCGGGCTTTCAGGGGCTGCAGCCCATTCTCATCACACCACATGCGGTAAATGGAATACAGGTCTTTGGAGCTGATGGAAGCATCTGCTTTGAGCTGGATATATCCATCGGATTCCAAAAAAGAAAAGATGTTGTTATTATCCCGTTTCACCGCTTCCCGGTTCTCTCTGGCGCGGTCACTCTCCGTGAAGCGGAAGTGGTTTCCCGCCAGCCGCTGCAAGCCTGCAAAGGCCCAGAGGAAAATCCCCTCCACTTCCGCTTTCAGTTTTTCACCCAGATAGGGATCATCTGTCCGTCCGGCGGGCTTCGGCTTGGTGGTGAGCATGAGCTGCCGCCGGTAGAAGCCGTCGCTGCGGTCATAGAGGGCCTGCAGGTCGCCGTTGGAAAAGGCCAGCAGCCGGGCGTACATCCAGCCCTGATAGCTCTGCTGTCCCTTGCGCTCCAGGTCCATCTTCCCCTGAGCTGTGACGATGGACTTGACATAGTTGGTCTGCCGCAGAGCTTCCATCCGCATATCGTCGTCCACCATCAGCAGTGTGTGCTCCAAATCCGCCCGGGCAAATCGATTCTCCGAGATTTTGCCGATGCTGCCGTCCTTCATATTGCTCCCAAAGAGACTGCCCAGCATAGCGCCGATCTGAGACTTGCCCTCGCCGCCGCTGCCCTTGAGAATCAGCATTCGCTGCCCGGCGTTGCTGGGAATCAGGCAGTAGCCGATGAATTCCTGTAGAGTGGGAATGTCCTCGGGGTAGAGGAGGTCATTCAGGAAGGACAGCCACCGCCTTGGGCTGGGCGCATCAGGGTTATATGCCACCGGCAGACGGTTGCGGACAATCTCCGGCTTACCCGAAAGGAATGTTCCATCCAGGAGCAGCGTGCCGTTGTGCAGATGCACCCGGTCCGGCTCCGGCAGAAGATCCTCTGCTTGGGCTTCCAGCTTCAGCACCTCCAGAATGTTGCTGATCTTCTTGGGAATGTTGTTGACGGCGCAGGATTTGAGACTTTCATAAATCTCTCCCCGCAGCGGTAAATCGTCCGTCACCCGACCATCCGGCGTGAAGAAAGCTCTGTTTGTGAAGATGATTCTGTGCTCACGCAGAAACTCCTGACAGAACAGAGCCTCGTTGATGTTCTTCCCGTCAAACCAGATGGGAAGCCCTGTCTCAGGCGATTGCTGGTTCTTTTGCACGGTATCTTACCTCCTTTCGATTCTCTGCCACGACACCTTCCCAGAAAGCAATGCTGCCGTCAGCAATCAGGGCAGATACAGCGTAGTTGCGCTGGGTGGAGCTGGCTTCGTCCAACATTTCCAAAAGCCCCGCAATGCGGTCGTACTGCTGGCAGCTTTCCACAAAACGGTCATCCAGACTGTCCTCTGGCGTTTTCGGTGCATATTGGGTTTTCCATTTCTTCAATAGATGCAGATAGTCTGTCAGCGCCCGACGGCAACGCAGTTCTTCCAGCCGGGATGGATTCTGCCGGACGGCAACCGGCTTTGCGTCCGCCGAGATGCCAAAATCAGCGGCAAGTTTTTCTGCGGCATCCTTTAGGCTGATGCCGAACAGCCTCGCGGTGAAATCGATGACATCACCGCTGGCTCCGCAGCCGAAACAGAAGAAATAGTCCTCGTTCAGCTTCAAACTGGGGTGCCGGTCTTCGTGGAAGGGGCAGCAGGTCATGCCGTTTCGGCGCAACTCGAGCCCGTAGTTTTCGGCAGCCTGCCGCAATGGGACGGCTGCCTTTACACTTTCAAATTGGTTCAT
>CAMGCA010000125.1 GCA_946011705.1 uncultured Clostridia bacterium
GTCGTGGGGGGGGGGTCGTGGACATGTGTGCGTTCGCTGGACTGCTCCTTGATGATTTACGTGCCAGCCTTGCAATTTGTGACCGTGAAAGAGCCGTTGGCCGAGGTGCGGTAGGTGCCGATGACAGTGCCCCCTGTGCCGCTGGTATTGCCGCTCAAATAACGGACTTGGAACCAGCAGTCAGATAAGGCGGCCCCGGTCTTGGAGTCATATTTCCATACACAGATAGCGGAGAGAGGTGTGTTCTCAAACAAGAAGGTGTGGCCCTTGCCCGCCTGAACAAATGCCTCCTGGGTATCGCTGTCCTTGATGGAGAACCCGGTGGGCGGTGCCAACTCCTTCACCCGGAACCACCCGTCCCGCAGGCCATTAGCCGGGCCGGTCAGCTCAATGCGGCCATTCTCGTCCGTTGTGAAGATGCCCAGGTCGTTGAACTCCCCGGTGCTGGTGTTGTTGCTGGCATACCAAACCTGGAACCGCACATTAGAGAGTCGGTCATGGGTGACGGAATTTTCCTTGATGATCTCGATAGACGGACGCTTGAAATTCTCGAAATAGACGTCACGGTCCCGGTTGGGGTACATCGTTACAAGCTGCGACTCCTCTGCCAGCAGGTAAGGCTCCGGGACGGATTTCTCGATGACCTCCACCACCGAGGGCAGGAGGTTGGGCACCACGGCAACGCCGTTCTCGTCCGTCTCCACCTCCGCGATGGAGTGGCCGTCCGCGCCTCTGACCAAATAGACCGTTCCGGGGATCGGTTCGCTGGTATCGCCGTCCCGTTTATGGATATACAAATTGGAGCGGCGGTCATTGGTCAGCACCTTGGTGCTGGTCTTGCCAGGAAACAGCTCGATGTGGTATTCTCTGAGGTCGAGGATGTGATCCGATCTTGTGGAAATTTCAGACAGGGAATAGACGCCGGGTTCCAGGCCCTCCCAGAGAATTTCTCCTGTCGGGCCAGAGGTGCGGTCCAGATAATAGCTGCCGTCCTCGATCTTAGCCAGCCGGAAGGAAACGCCCTCCAGCGGTGTGCCGTCAGAGCTCTGCTTGATGAGCAGCAGCGAGGGCAGCCTGGAGTTGGTGAACACATACTCGGCGTCCACATTGGGGCCAAGGTAGACGATGCGCTGGGCGTCGTCCACCACATAGCCGGCACAGGACTTCTCCGTGACCACATAAGAGCCCGCGGGGAGGTTCTCGTTGGTCAGGTCGATCTCGCCCTTGGCGTTGGTTCGGAACTCCTCCGGGCCGTAGCTGCCGTCCACGGCCTTGATCTCGAAGACCGCGTTGGGAATGACTTTAGAGGGATCGGCGGAATCCACCTTGGTGAGCCGCAAGCCGGGTGTCCGGTCATTGAAGAACAGCAGCTCCCGGATACCGTCCCCGGCTTGGAGCTCCACCTCCTGGGGCGTGGCGTCCAGGATCAGGCCGGGATCCCCTGTGTCCACCTCCACGGCCCGGTAAGTGCCCGGTTCCTGATCGGTGAGTAGGATCTCCCCAAATTCATCGGTGCGGAACCTGCCCAGGGATACGCCGTCCCGGAAAATCTCGAAGGTGACGTCGGGCATAGCCACCTTGTTTTTTCGATCATACTTGATGATCCGGATCCCCGGCAGCTCTCGGTTGATCAGCAGGAAATCGGAGACCTCCCCGGCCACAACGGTGGTATTGTAGGTGGCATCGTCCTTCAGCCAGCCCACCGGGGCGGTCCGCTCCAAAATTTCGTATGCACCCGGCTTGATCCGGTCGAAGAAAGCGCAGCCCGCGAAGTTCGTTTCCTGTACATAGGTGGTGCCGCTCTCGATGTGCCTGATCTGCACCACCGCGCCGGGCAGCAGGTCGCCGGTATCGCTGCGCTTCTCCACCCGGAGGGAGCCGTAGGCGTCGTTGTAAAAGGTGACCTCAGCCACCTTCCCGTACTCCACGTTGACATTCTGCACATCCGGGGTGCTGATCAGGTGATCCGGGGCAGGTTCCCGTTCAATGACCGTATAATTTCCACAGAGGGTCAGGTCGAGGAGCACCTCGCCGGAGCTGTTGGAGGAGAAGGTGCCCACGCTGGCGCCGTTGGGGTCGATGACCTCGAACAGGGCCCCGCTGAGCCGCTTTTCGCTCCCCGTCTCCTTTTTGATGATGCGCAGCCCGGTGTCCGGGGTGTCCTCCGGTTCATCGCTGTAATTGCTCTGGGCAGACAGACGGATGGGGGTGGTGGGGTCGGTGTCGCAGATGTAGTTCTGGAGCTCCCCGTACTTGCCCTGCTCCGCGCAGACCGCGTAATAGATGGCGTACTGGTACACATTGCAGGAGAAGGCCAGCTGGACGCTGCCGCTCTTGCCCTCCACGCTGCCGGCCGGGTACAGCACCTTTACCTGCCCGGCATAGCCGTCCCCGGTGCCGCTGGTGGTGATGGCGGTAATGTCATTGTTGTTCGTATCCACCAGCCGGGTACCCTCCGGCACCTCGTCGGGGTTGGCGAAGGACACATTGATATCGTAATCGCAGACCCAGGTATCGCTTTTGATGGTGAATACCTGCTGGAGATACTTCGTCCCGTTGATGGTGACGGGATAGGCTGTGTCCTGATCCACCGTGCTGGTCAGCCTGGGGGACTGGGTGCGGCTCCACGCGGTGCCGCGGACATAGATGTTCTTGGCGGCAGCCAGGATCGCCTGCGCCCGCTGCAGCTCCACGCCCGTCAGGTTGGGATTGACCTTGAGGTTGTTAATGTCCCAATTGGGGAGCAGATAGCACCAGAGGGCCATCTTGGTGGCGTAGTAGGCGTGATATTTGTTCTCCAGCTTGAGCTCACTAAGCCCTCTGGTGGGGTAGCCGTTAGCCACGATGCCCATGACCTTGGGGTCACTGGTCTTCTCCTCGGCCAGATACTCGATGCTCTCGCCGGGGGCCACCGTCTGAGGGACGCCCTTGGTGTTGGGATTGACGCAGTAAGCCGGGATCTCTTTCACCTGCCCGGTGCTGGAAACATAATTATAATAGGTATAGATCTGCTCCCTGATCCGCCCGTTGATGGACAGATAGGACATTGCCGTGCCGCCGTTGAAGATGTTCACCTCACCGAGCGCCTCCTCCTCGGAGCTGGCGGCGGAGGCGAAGCCGGTGCAGAGGCTCAGGAGCGTCACGAGGCAGAGGAGCAGGGATAGGAATCGTTTTTTCATGATTACCTCCTGTAGGGGCCGTGACAGGAGGGTCATTCAAATCATGTATTTTAGGTCGTGACTACACCTGGCACGGCCTGATGATCGGTTGTTTTTGAAAAATGGGCGCAAAAAAAGAGGCGGCAGTATGGGTGTCATACTGCCGCCGTCCCGCTGGGGGTCAGATGGCGTGGAGCTTGTACTCGGTGTACATGTACACGCCGTTGCGGAACACATCCCAGGCTTCCATGGAGTAGGTCCCCGGAGGACAGGAATTGAAGAGGTCCTCCAGCTCGCTTTCCCGCCAGGGCCAGAAGGAGTGCGCCGTCAGGCTGGGGTCTATGGTCAGCCGGATACGGACGGCGGGGGTACCCTTGGCGCCGTATTTCAGCTGACCGTTCTGGCTGGTGTCTGGATGGTTCCCCGCCAGGTTTTGGAGGGTGTACTGCATCCTGCGGGTCTCATAGAGGTTGCGGATAAAGAGGTAGTCGCCTGCTTCCAGATTGAAGTGGCGGGCCTCCGGCTCCGGCAGCTCCACCTCCGGGAAACTGCTCCAGTCGCAGGTGGGCGCGGGCAGTTCCCCCAGCGGGCCGCTGGCGAACAGGCTCTTGTCGTACCGGCTGACGTCGGTGATGGTGTAGTCCGTGCCGTCGTTGCAGCGGATCACATCGCCCGCCTGGGGGATGTAGCGGGAGCCATCCGCGGGGAGCTGGACGGTCCCATCCGCCTGGGCCTGTCCGGTGGAGATATGGACGGAGTTGTCGCTGGCCCGGTAGGTCACCGTGACGCCCAGCAGTTCGCCCAGCTCCACAAGCTGGATGTAGTTACGCCCGTTGATGGCATACGCCTCCAGCGCCACCTGCGCTCCGTCCAGATAGAAGCTCTGGGCGCTGGGCAGAGCTTTGAGGTACTCCGCCGCGGCATGGGCGGCGGGGCCGGTCATGGTGACGCCGGCCAGGATACCCGCCGTGACCAGCAGCATATTTTTCTTTCTGCTCATATCGTTGTCCTCCTCATTTTCAGATATTGTGGGGCTTTTGCAAGCAACACAATACCGTAAGGATGGCACAAAGTCGAGCGGAAAGAAGCGGGAAAGATGGAGAAATCAAAGGGTGTAAACGAAGCAGAATGGACAAGCCGGGGCTTGTGCTTATTTCTCCACGGCCTGGACGCACCAGCGGTACTCCCGCTGGTCACGGACGCAGGTATACAGGGTGAGCATATTCTCCGTGGAGGAGGCGAGGGCGCTGCGGTCTGTCTCAGACACCTTGGACACAGAGATCACCTTGTAGGTGCGGGTACCCAGCTTGGTGGTCAGGGTGATAGTATCACCCACCTCCAGCGTATGGATCTGACCGAAGTAGGCGTTGACGCCCCGGTTGTGGGCCGCCAAGGCCACATTTCCATCCCAGATGGAAGTTTCCTCAAAGTGGCCCGCGCCCTTTTTCAGCGTGGAACTTCCGGTACCCTCATAGATCTTGACGGTCAGGTCGATGGCCGGGATCTTCAGGGTGCCAAGATGCCCGCCGCTGTAGTAGAGGTCGTCCGTCACCTCGGTGTAGCCCGTGGAGGTGACTGTGCCGGAAGAAGTGCCGGGCATCGTGCTGCCGGGGACCACCACAGGAGAGCCGGTCCCGTTGATTACCGTACCAGTGGCGGCCATACCGCTGGGGGCCAGGTTGGGCGTCAGGTAAGTTCCCGTCCCCTTGGTGTCCGCACTGGGGCTGCCGAAGGCAGGCGGGATGAGGGCGGCGTTCTTGCTGACATCCTCATTCTTCCTGGCCCCGCCGTCCACCGTATGCACCACTTCGACAGAGGTGGGCGTGCCATAGTCCGGGCCGTCCGGCGCGTCGATGGTATATTCCAGCGGCTCCGCCGCGCTGGCGCCCACCGTGAGGGAGGCGGTCAGGCACAGGAGCAGGACAGCCGTTCTCAGCTTTTTCATTCAGCGTCACCTCCGCTTTCATCAGACTCACGGCGGCGTTTGAGGAACAGGGCGATGCCGACGCCGCCGCCAGCCGCCGCGACAACGCCCAGCGGGACCAGCACATAGGCCCAGTTGAACTGCTTCGGAGCTTCCAATACATCGGGCAGTTCCACGGCAGGCTCCACCGGGACGATGGCAGTCCCCTCAAAGATGGCCACATACCGGGTCTTGTTCAGGGCGATGCGGCTGACGGTGCCGGTGTAGTCGGCGGTAACGGTGTAGCCCTTCACATAGCTGCTGGTGGCGCTGCCCGTATAGGTGGCGACAGCGGTAAAGCGGTCCCCCAGGGCATAGCCGTCCGTGCTGGCGGTGTTGTCCGTCTGCCAGTCGATGCTCTGGAGCGTCAGGGTGCGGCCATTGTCCTCAATGGTCTTGGGGATGTACTGGGTGTCCTGTCCGGCCAGGTTGGGATAGCTCCGGGTGGCCTGGACTTCCTTTGTGGAACTGCCGTACCCGGCCACCTCCACCTGCACGGTATCCAGCTGGAGCGTCAGGGTCCCTGTCAGGCCATCATCGGTGATGAACTCCCGTTCCTGGGGCAGCAGGGCCAGCACCGAGGCCATGTCCTTGCTCTTGCTTTCCAGGGACACCGTCTCCGTGTGCTGCCGCTCCTCATATTCGGGGAGCTCCTGCTTGAGCAGGTCCGTCAGGGTGTAACGGAACCCGTCCTGCTCGAAGTCCGACCGGGGGATGCCCGCGGGATCGTCCGTGGGAGACAGGTCATAGATCTTCCTAATCTCACCCCCATCCTCGCTGCGGGTGATGGAGGTGGGATAGCACACCGCCACCGTTTCCGCGGCGGCAGCCTGGACGGGAAGGGCCATGGCCAGCGTCAGCGCCATGGCGCAAAGGGCAAATACTCGTTTCATGGGGTCTTCCTCCTCTTACATCGTCATGCCCATGTCCTGGGCGGGGGTAGCCTGCGCGGTCTGCTGCCGCTGGGGGAGCTGGGTCAGGGCCTGCTGGTAGGCGTCCAGCACCGCCTGATGGAACTGCTGGTGGAACTCCTGGGTGCAAGGGAAACAGATATCCCTGTACTCACCGCCTGACTTGTAGCTGGGCATGGAGACGAAGGGCCCTTTCTCGCTGTCTATCACCTTCACGCCCCGGATGGCGAAGCAGCCGTTGAGATTGACCGAGGCGTTGGCCAGGACCGGGCCGTCCGTGCGCAGGGTGTTGATCTTCACATCCACCTTCATGGGGAGCTGCTCCCGCTGGGCAGGCTGGCCCTGCGCGGAAACAGGGGCGGGTGCGCTTGCTTTTTTCATGCTGGGTTCCTCCTCATCATATAGAATTCAACGCGGATAAGCCGCCATGGGAACGGGGCGGTCATGGATGTGCAG
>CAMGCA010000126.1 GCA_946011705.1 uncultured Clostridia bacterium
TATGTAACCCGTGTCCATGTAACCCCGGAATCCGACACATTTTTCCCTAATTTGGAGAAGGATTCTCAGTGGTTCCTGGCGGAAACCCCACAATCCGGGATAGAAAATGGCATTTCCTACGAAATGCAGCTCTACAAGCGCAAATAACCTGCCTCAGCCCTCTTCCGCCTCCGGAGGAGGGCTTCCGAATTCCTGATACAGCCCCACGGCGGCGGTCACGCCCAGCGCTTCCGCTTCTTTTAACTGCGCGGCGATATCGTCAGCTGTGCGCCAGAGAGTGAACACCACTTTGGTTTCGTCAAATGAAATTTGGTAGTGACAGTGAAGCAGCCTGTCTTCCAGCCCGCAATCCGGGTATTTCTGATGGGGCCGGGCAGCGGATTGCGCGCCTTTTTCGGTCAATACAAATTCCAGCCCTTCCATGGTGGTGTCCAGCCAGATTTCCCGCCCGCGCCACCGGGCCAAGCGGGAGGCCATGGCTTCATCCGGCGGGATCGGGGACACAAAAACCCCGCAGTCCAGGCCCGCGGCATAAGTATCCGATACCACCACGGGAAAAGAGAACGCCCCGCATAAGTATTCGGCAAGCTTTCGGGCCTGCTCTATCCCGGGCCGCTGAAAATCCAGCAGCAGCCCCACGCATTGCAGCCGCTCCATACATGCGATCAGTTCTGACGCGATTCTCTCCGGGGCGTGATCGTGAATGGGTGTGCTGTCGTCCAGAATCAGCAGACAGTCGGGTGGAAGCCAATTGGGCAGGTTGGATAGTCCCACGCCGCTGGGGGAAAAATGACAGGCCATCCACGCCGCATGGCGGGGGAATGCCGAATTTCCTGCCATTTCCGCGGCGGTCATGGCAAGATAATGCGCAATCGGCATGGACAAAACCTCCTTTTTGTGGTATAATCCCCCGGTAGAGCGTTCCGTTTACACCATTGTATGAAATCCGGGAGGACAATATGCCCCTTTCTTTTTTGCCCAAAATCATTGCAAAGAGCCTGACCGATCTGACGCCGGAGCTGCTGCGTTCCCGGAAGATCCATCTGCTGATGCTGGACTTTGACAACACCATTGTGCCCTATACTACCAGCGTGCCCACCCCGGAAATGACGGCGTGGTTGGATAAAATGAACAATTTGGAGGATATCCAATTGTGCATTGTGTCGAACAGCCATAAGGACCGGGTTCCCACATTCTGTCGGGAGCGGGGCCTGAGCTGCATTACCTACGCCAGAAAGCCCTCCGGCAAGGGTATCCGGGAGTGCCTGAACAAATTTGCCGTTCCCGCGTCTCAGGCGGCGCTGGTGGGCGATCAGATTTATACGGACGTCCTGGGCGCCAACTGCGCCGGTGTGACTTCCATTCTGGTCAATGCCATTGACAATCATAATTTCTGGCTGAAAGCCCGGCATGTGCTGGAACTGCCATTTATTTTTATTGCAAGAAACAGGAGAATTGAAACATGAAAAATCTGGAAAAGTACAAATCTCTGCTGAACGGCGAGGTGGACGGTCTGCTGCTGACCTCCCGCTACAGCCGCCACTACGGCGCGGAATATGACATCGCAGAGGGCGTTGCCATCGTCACCAAATCCGGCTGCCGCTATTTCACCGACAGCCGCTACATTGAGTGCGCCGAGAACAACCTGAAGGACTTCCAGGTGCAGATGGTGGATCGCAACCGGAACTACTTCAAGTGCATCAACGATGCCATTGCCGATTTCGGTGTGACTACCCTGGGCTACGAGGAGGATTACCTCACCGTGGCAGAGTTCCAGGGCTACGAGAAGAACCTGAACGCCAAGCTGGTGCCCTTCAACAAGCCCATTTTCGACTTCCGGGCTTCCAAGGAAGAATGGGAGATCAATCTCATGAAGAAGGCCCAGGAGATCACCGACAAGGCATTCTCTGAGGTACTGCCCAGAATCCGGGTCGGTATGTCTGAGCTGGAGCTGCAGGCGGAGCTGATCTATTGTATGTATAAAAGCGGCGGCACGGGTCTGGCCTTTGACCCCATCGTGGTGTCCGGCCCCAACACCAGCCTGCCCCACGGCGTTGCCGGAGAACGGAAGATTCAGGCCGGTGACTTCGTGACCATGGACTTTGGCGCGTCTTATATGGGCTACTGCGCAGACATGACCCGCACCGTGGCTGTTGGCTTTGCCACAGAGGAGATGAAGAAGGTCTACAATATTGTGCTGGAAGCCCAGAATGCCGCCATCGCCGCTACCAAAGCCGGTGTCACCGGCGTTTTCGTGGACGGGGTAGCCCGGAAGATTATCGAGGACGCGGGCTACGGCGAGAACTTCGGCCACGGTTACGGCCACAGCCTTGGCCTTGAAATTCACGAAGCCCCCAATATGAACACCCGCAATCAGGATCCGCTGCCGGAAAACGCCGTATGCTCCGCCGAGCCGGGCATTTATCTGCCGGGTAAATTCGGCGTCCGCATCGAGGATGTGACGATTCTGACGGAAGATGGCGCAATCGATATCACCGCAAGCCCGAAGCAATTGATTGTTCTGTAAATAGTTGATTACGGTAAGTAGAGAAAAAGGGCTATGAATCAGGATACGCTCCAAACGGCAATGCTGGGAAAGCAGCGCAATCAGATATTTCAGTATCTGAAAGCAATCGCCATTGTGATGGTGATCGATGATCATATGAGTACCAGAATCGGAATATTGTCAAGTATTTTCCCCTATAACTCGTTCTATATGGCGATGCTGGTGTTCATTTCCGGGTATTTTTACAAAAAACGCGGAGTTGCTGTCAACATAGGGAAGAAAGTAAAAGGTCTTTTGATTCCGTATCTGGGGTGGGCGATCGCTGGAATCGTTGTGGCTTATATTTTGAAAAATCTCGGGATCGTGAATTGGCATCGGAGTGTTAGAGATTCTTCTTTCCTGTGGAATCTGCTCGCCATCGAGCCGCCGCCAATCGTTGGCGCGATGTGGTTTGCGATTATGCTGCTTTGGGTCTCGATTCTGTACAATCTCATCCGCGCGATTCCCATTTGGCGGAGCGAACACAGGTCTGACTATGCTTTGCTGGCGCTCAGCATCCTTGTGGGAATGCTGTCTTTGAAGCTGTGCATGGCCGGATATTGTTCCAACAGATGGTATTTGCCCTTCCTCAGAGCGGCATTTTACTTCCCGTTTTTCCATATGGGTGTTATGTTTCGGCGCTATTGGGAAAAATACATCCAAAATGTCAGGACGCTGTACCTGTGCGGTATCTGCGTTTTGATCAATGTCATCCTGCTGTGCGAATATGGTGAGTCTGTTAATTTTTATTCAACCAGTGGGATGGCAAGCTTTCAGTCCTTCTGGCTTCCGTTTGTAACGTCTGTCACGGGAACGCTTTTTTGGTACAAACTGGCCCAGTTTGTTTCCACAAGAGTTGGAAGCGTAGGGGTTATAGACTTCATTGCGGACAATACGTTCTGCATTATGGCTTCCCATCTGCTGTTTATCAATATTCCGAACTTCTTTGTTTATTTCCGTAAGCTTGGCGGAAGCGAGCGATACCCGGATTTTGACATGGAACTGTTCCGGAATAGTCCATGGGTCAGATATAGCCCCAATACACGCCTGGCAGGATTCTTCTGTGGACTGATTTGCAGTCTTCTGCTGGCATGGCTGCTTGAAATCCTGAAACGAAAGTTTACAGAAATTATGAAAAGGAGCCAACAGAAGGCGGAAATGAGATAAGTTTTTTGAGGAAAACACGCGCAATGACGGGGTTTCGGGACAGCAGAAAGACGCATAGAACGATACCCTTGGATTTGTTTGGAGCCAGCGAAGCAAAAAAGCAGATTCCCTCTTGAAATTAAGGGGATTTTGCTGTATACTACATGGGCTAGTATTATGCATTGAATTTGCCTCCCATTGAGGAGAGGTAGACTTAGGAGGATAAACACATGATTTCTGCAGGCGATATTCGCAACGGTATTACCTTTGAACTGGACGGCAAGGTGATGCAGGTCATCGAGTTCCAGCACGTCAAGCCCGGTAAGGGTGCCGCTTTCGTCCGCGTCAAGATGAAGAACGTCATCACCGGCGGCGTCACCGAAACTTCTCTGAACCCCTCTGCCAAGTTCCCCACCGCTTTCATTGAGAGAAAGAAGATGGAGTACTCCTCTAACGACGGATCCCTGTACTACTTCATCGATCAGGAGACCTACGTGCTGGAGCCTATCGACGCTTCCGCTCTGGACGATTCCTTCAAGTTCGTCAAGGAGAACGACATCTGCACCATCATGAGCTACAAGGGCAAGGTCTTCGGTGTCGAAGTTCCCAACTTTGTGGATCTGGTTGTCACCAACACCGAGCCTGGCTTCGCCGGCAACACCGCTACCAACGTCACCAAGCCCGCCACCGTTGAGACCGGCGCTGAGGTAAAGGTGCCCCTGTTCATCAACGAGGGCGACAAGATTCAGATCGACACCCGTACCGGCGAGTATCTGGGCCGTTCCAAGGTGTAAGGTCCTGTGCGTTAAGGAGAGGTTATTATGACGATTTCTGAAAAGTCCGCTTATCTCAAGGGCCTGATGGACGGCCTGAAGCTGAACACCGAGTCCGACGAGGGCAAGATGATCGCCGCCATTGTAGATCTGCTGGGCGATGTGACCAAGCGCGTCACCGACATTGAGGAGACCACCATCGCCATCTCCGACGAGCTGGACGAGATCGAGGAAGATCTGGACGCCATTGAGGACTACATTCTTGATGACGAGGATGACTATGATTTCGGCGATGACGATGATGAGCTGGACTGGGACGACGAGGACGAGCTGGACGAGGAAGATCCCGAGGAAGGCTTTGAATTCGGCGATGAGGATTCCACCATCTACGAGGTGGAGTGCGCCTGCGGCGAGATCATCGACTTTGACGAGGAGACGCTGGAGAAGGGAAGCATCGTCTGCCCCAACTGCGGCGAGACTCTGGAGTTCTCTCTGGAGGACGAGGAGTAATCCTGCCATTTTGAGCCTGCCGCGGCATTTCCCGCGGCAGGCTTTTCCTGTTGCTCCAAAGAAAGGAGAGGTCTCATGAGCGAAACAGAACACACCGAAAAAAAGCAGTCTGACCGCTGGTTCACCATATTTTGCGGTGTGATGATTGTGCTGCTGCTGATCAATACCTTCGTGATCAAGCTTGCGCTGGTGAATGGGCGATCCATGTATCCCACTCTGCAGGACAATCAACTGATGCTGGTATTCCGTCCGGGCTATACGCCGGCCGGGGGAGATGTGGTGGTGATTCACACCGGGAATGGTATCTTCAACCGGGTTTTTTTTGTGATGCGTGTGTTTGGCTCCCAGGGTCTGTGTGTAACCTTTGACTACGTTCTGGATACGGTGACGGTGGATGATACCATCCTCACAGAGCCATATCTGAATTCGGAAGAAGGGGATACCATGCTGCCCCGGGATGACCGGTCTGTGGTTCACTATACCGTTCCGGAGGGCTGTGTGTTCGTTATGGGAGATAATCGCAATCACTCTGCCGACAGCCGCAGCGACAAGTACGGTATGATTGATACGAGCAAGATCGTTGGCCGGGTCGTGCTGCCGGTATTGCCGTAAATTCCGCGGTTATTCGCGTTTACATAGATATTCTGTACTGAAAGGGGATGTTTGTTATGGATTTTTTCTTCGCATTTACCCAAACACATTTTCAGGAGGAATACTATGAACGAGGTAATACTCAGAAGAATTGACGAATCCAGTTTTCTGGACGCGTTTCATCTGACGCTGGCCCCGGGGCAGGAGGCATTTGTCTCCCATCCCATCCGCAGTCTTGCCCAGGCCTATGTTTACTATCACCAGTGCACACCATTCGGAATCTACCACGGGGAAACCATGGTGGGCTACGTCATGGTGATCTATGACTACGATCTGGAAGAATATGACATCTGGCACATGATGATTGACGCAGCCCAGCAGGGCCGGGGCTATGGCAAAGCCGCCATGGAAGCCTGCCTTGCCTACATCGCCGGGAAGCCCTTCGGTGCTTCGGATCGGGTGGTTCTGACCTGCAACAGGGAGAACCCAAAGGCCATCGGACTATATAAGTCCCTCGGCTTCCGGGAAACCGGGAACGAGGACGACGACGAAATCGAGCTGTCCCTGCAATTGAACCCCACATCCGATCCCCTACCCCCCACCCCCACCACCACAAAAATTATCCACAAAAAAACGTAAGTGCCGGTGTTACAGCTTGTCGAAAAAAAAACAGTATTGCCTGCGAAGCAGGCTTTTGAAATCCGTTTTTTGCCCCAGCTCTGCCGGGGCAAAAAACACTTCTATCCGCACAAGTGTGCGAATTGTCGGCAAAGCCGACAATGAGTGCGCGCAGTGCGGATCTTCGGCGAGAAAGTCCATTTAGGGACTTTTTCGACGGTCTCAAATCCCGGAATATATCCGGTATTTTGGTTATTCCTGCGGTGCTTTCTTTCGTTTGAAGCAC
>CAMGCA010000127.1 GCA_946011705.1 uncultured Clostridia bacterium
GCAACAAGAAGGAAGAAGCGGCACCCGCTGAGCCCCCCGCTCCTCCCGAACCCAGCAACGAGGAAAAGCTGCTGGCTGAGATCCGGGATTTGCTTAAGAATAAATGAGATAGACTCGTAGGGGGCGGCGTCCTCGACGCCCCGGTACCCAAATACCAACGGGACGTCCGGGAGGCCGTCCCCTACGGCGTGATCGATCAACGGGAGGAATATCCATTCCTCCCGCCTTCCATTGAGGTAATAGGAATGAAATACTTGACCCAATTTTTACGCATAACTGGCTTTACGCTGGTGGGGGAGCTTCTGCAAAGGCTCATTCCCCTGCCCATCCCCGCTTCTGTCTATGGCCTTGTTCTGCTGTTTGCCGCATTATGCCTTGGCGTAATAAAACTGGAACAGGTAAAGGACGCGGCGGGATTTCTGATTTCCATTCTGCCCATCCTCTTCGTCTCCCCTGCCGTGGGCATTCTGGAAAACTGGGGAATGATTCGCTCCGCGGTGATTCCCATGTTCCTGCTGGCTCTGCTGAGCACGATTACCACCTTTGCCATTGCCGGACGCATTACCCAGAGCCTGCGGAAAAAGGAGGAAGACCATGATCAAGCTGCTTGAATCCATCAGCATTTTCCCGGTGCTCCTGACGCTGGCGGCCTTCCGAGTGGGCCAACTGTGTCAGCAGAAATGGAAAAAGCCCATTTTCAATCCAACCCTCATCGGCATGATTCTGGTCATTGCCTTTCTTCTGGCAACGGGAATGAACGCCGATGGTTACAGCGCCGAAATGGGAAAAATGTCCTGGCTTATGACGCCGGCCTCCATTTGCGTCGCCATTCCCATGTACGAGCTGTTTCAGATACTGCAAAAGAGTCTGAAGGCCATTCTGGCAGGGGTTTGTGCCGGTGCGCTGAGCTGTATGCTGGTTATCGCCGCCGTCGGCCTGCTGCTTGAATTTGAGCAGAGCATTCTCATTTCGCTGCTTCCCAAAAGTGTCACCACCGCCATCGGCGTGTCCTTAAGCGAGCTGTTCGGGGGCATGGGCGGTGTGACCACGGCGGTTATCATCGTCACCGGCATCGCCGGCAACATGATGGGTCCTATGTTATGTAAACTATTCGGCATCACCGACGAGGTAGCCCAGGGCGTGGCCTTCGGCACCGCCGCCCACGTCATCGGCACTGCCAAGGCCAATGAACTGAGCCAGCTCACCGGCGCGGCCAGCAGCCTGTCTCTGGTGGTGGCAGGTCTGCTGACAGCGGTATTCATGCCCATGATCGCAGGCTTTCTATAATCGTTGATAGGAGAAAAATATGGAATACAGAATTGAGCACGATTCCATGGGTGAGATTCGGGTTCCCGCGGACAAATACTGGGGCGCCCAGACCCAGCGCAGCGTGGAGAACTTCCCCATCGGCGTGGGATTGGAAACCATGCCGAAAGAGATTATCCGGGCCTTTGGTCTACTAAAAAAGGCCGCCGCCATGGCAAATCACGCCATAAAGCCGCAAAAAATGACGGACAGGAAGCTGTCCGCCATCTGTGAGGCTTGCGATCAGATTATCCGGGGAGAGCGTTATGACCAGTTTCCCCTGGTGGTGTGGCAGACCGGCTCCGGCACCCAGTCCAACATGAACGCCAACGAGGTCATCGCACACCTGGGTAACGAGATTCTCGGTGAAAACGCCCTGCATCCCAACGACGACGTGAATATGTCCCAGTCCTCCAACGACACCTTCCCCACCGCCATGCACATCGCGGCGGTGCTGGCCCTGGAGAATCAGGTGATTCCTGCCATTGACGCCCTGATCGAAACCTTCACCCGTCTGGAAGCGGAGAATCAGGGAGCCATCAAGTGCGGACGCACCCATTTGCAGGACGCCACCCCGATCTCCTTCCCCCAGGAGATTTCCGGCTGGCGCAGTTCTCTGGAGCAGGACCGGGAGCTGATCAAACGGGCCCTCCCTCCCCTGCGTGAGCTGGCCCTCGGCGGCACCGCCGTGGGTACGGGCCTGAACGCTCCCGCCGGTTTTGACCAGGCCGCCGCCGATGCTCTCACCCAGCTAACGGGCAAGCCCTTCGTCACCGCTCCCAATAAATTCCACGCGCTGACCTCCAAGGACGAGCTGGTGTTCGCCCACGGCGCCCTGAAAGCGCTGGCCTGCGACCTGATGAAGATTGCCAATGATGTGCGCTGGCTGGCCTCCGGCCCCCGTCTGGGGTTGGGTGAGATCACCATTCCCGCCAACGAGCCCGGCTCCTCCATCATGCCCGGCAAGGTCAACCCCACCCAATGCGAGGCCCTGACCATGGTTGCCGTGCAGGTTATGGGCAACGATGCCGCCGTAGGCATCGCCGCCAGTCAGGGCAATTTCCAGCTGAACGTGTTCATGCCGGTGCTGATTTATAACTTCCTCCAGTCCGCCCGACTGCTCAGTGAGTCCATGACCGCGTTCAATGAGCGTTGCGCCGCTGGCATTCAGGCCAACCGGGAGAAAATGGGGGCAAACCTGCGCAACTCCCTCATGCTGGTCACCGCCCTGAACCCCTACATCGGCTACGAAAATGCGGCGAAAACCGCGAAAAAGGCCTTCGCCGAGAATATTACCCTGAAGGAAGCCTGTGTCGCGCTGGGGTTCCTGACAGCGGAAGAATTTGACTCCGTTTTTCATCCGGAACAGATGATATAAGCGGCGAGCCGCTGCGGAGAATACAGAACGTAAAGCCGGTGTATCGCAGTACGCGATACACCGGCAGTTTCTTTTTCTGTGCAATCAGGTTCCCAGGTACGCCGCCTTCACGGCCTCGTTGCTGAGAAGCTCAGTGCCGGAGCCGGTCAGGGTGATCCGGCCGGTTTCCATAACATAGCCACGGTCGGCGGTTTTCAGGGCCATGTTGGCGTTCTGCTCAATGAGCAGCACCGTCACGCCCTGCTTGTTGATCTGCTTGATGATGTCGAAAATGCCCCGGACGATGATGGGCGCCAGGCCCAGGGAAGGTTCGTCCATCATGATGACCTTGGGGCGGCTCATCAGCGCCCGGCCCACTGCCAGCATCTGCTGCTCGCCGCCGGACAGGGTGCCTCCAGCCTGCCAGGAGCGCTCTTTCAGCCGGGGGAACAGGTCGAAGACCCAGTTCAGGTCGTCGGTCAGATCATCCTTGCGCAGATACGCGCCGATTTTCAGGTTTTCCAGCACCGTCATATCCGGGAAAATCCGCCGTCCCTCCGGTACCAGCGTGATGCCCCGGGAGACGATCAGGTTAGAATCCTTTCCGGTGATGTCCTCGCCCTGACAGGAAAGGCTTCCCGCGCTGGGCGTTACCAGGCCGGCGATGGCCCGCAGGGTTGAGCTTTTGCCCGCGCCGTTGGCGCCGATCAGGGTGACGATCTCCCCTTCGGGCACGTCCAGCGAGATGCCCTTGACGGCCTCGATGCCGCCGTAGTGCACCTGCAAATCCCGGATTTCCAGAATATTACGCATCCTCAGACACCCCCAGATAGGCCTCGATGACCCGTTTGTTGGACTGTACCTCTTTGGGTACGCCCCGGGCAATCTCGCTGCCGAAATCAATGACGTAAATGTAGTCGGAAATTTTCATGACCAGATCCATGTGGTGCTCAATGAGGAACACCGTCAGGTGGTGGGTATCCCGAATCACCTGAATGTACTGGGCCAGCTCCTGAGTCTCCTGGGGGTTCATGCCCGCGGCAGGTTCGTCCAGCAGCAGCAGCTTTGGCTCGGTGGCCAGAGCACGGGCGATTTCCAGACGGCGCTGAAGACCGTAGGGCAGGCTGGTGGCGATTTCGTCCTTGTACTGCTCCAGCCCCTGCTCCTTGAGAAGCGCCATGGTCTCCTCCCGCATCCGGGCTTCCTCATGGGCGTTGGCCCGGGTGCTGGCGGAGAAGACATTCTGCTTGGCCCGCATATGCTTGGCAACCAGCACGTTTTCAAACACCGTCATGCTCTTCCACAGGCGGATGTTCTGGAAGGTTCGGGCGATGCCCAGCTCCACAACGTGGTCAGGCGTGGGATTGACAATCTTTTGGTTTACATAAGTCTGTGCTTCGCTGCCCAGATAGGTTTTCTTCATCTTGCCCGTGGGATGGCTGCAAATCATGGTCTGCCCCATGAATTCCACCCGTCCGTTGGTGGGCTGGTACACGCCGGTGATGCAGTTGAAGGCCGTGGTTTTGCCCGCTCCGTTGGGGCCGATGAGGGCCACGATCTTGCCCTCCGGCACGTCCAGGGACAGGTCGTTGACGGCAACCACGCCGCCAAACTGCATGGTCACATGCTCCATGCGAAGAACCATTTTTTCATCCATGGCTTAGCCCTCCTTTCCGGCGGATGCCGCTTTCTTTTTGGGCTTTAATTTCTTAAGAAGTCCTCCAATTCCGGCCCAGGTCAGTTCCTTTTCGCCCATGATGCCCTGGGAGAAGAACAGGACGATAATCATGATGACGATGGAGAAGACCACCATCCGGAAGCCACTGCGCAGGAGCGGCACCTTGAAAGAGCCAATGTACGTCTCAGCATCCAGGAATCGCAGCCACCACTCGGAGCAGGCCACATACAGGAATGTGCCGATGACGGAGCCGGAGATGGAGCCAATGCCGCCGATGACCACGATCAGCAGAATCTCGTAGGTCATGGTGGAGGTAAAGGCCTTGGCCTGGGCGTTGGAGACGTACATGGCGAACAGCGCGCCGCCCACGCCGGAGAAGAAGCTGGAGATCACGAAGGACAGCATCTTGTGCTTGAACAGGCTGATGCCCATGGCCTCGGCGGCCACTTCATCGTCCCGGATGGCCTTGAAGGCCCGGCCGTAGGAGGAGTGGATCAGCAGAACAATGACGCCGATGCAGAAAATCGACAGCAGGAAGGGCACGAAGGTGCTTAAGCGCAGAACCACCTGACCGGCGGCGTTCTTGATGTTGAAGTCAGCAAAGGTGGGGAAGCTCTTGAGCATATTGGCGCCGTTGGTAATGGGGCCGAGAGTCTGCCACTGGAAGATGGCCCGCAGGATTTCCGCGAAGCCCAGGGTGGCAATGGCAAGATAGTCGCTCTTGAGCCGCAGCACCGGGGTGCCGATGAGAGCGGCGAACAGAGCGGCCACCAGACCGGCGCAGACGATGCCCACCAGCACGGCGCAGATCATGCTCACCGCGCCGCCGAAGCCGGCAGAACCGAAGAGGCTCTGGAACAGATCAACCAGAGAGAACTTCACCGCGGAGCCGCCGTAGAGGTAGTAGACCTGATCCTTGGCAGCCATGGGGACGGTGAGAATGGCGTAGGTGTAAGCACCCAGCAGCATAAAGCCCGCCTGACCCAGGGAAAACAGGCCGGTGAAGCCGTTGAGCAGGTTCATGGATACGGCAACCAGGGAGTACACCGCGCCCTTTTTGAGCACAGTGAACAACTGGCTGGTGGGGGCAAAGATGGCAGGCATACCGGGGATCCAGCTGCTGATGTTTTCCAGGAGGATCACCAGAAGCAGCAGAACCATAATCGCCAGCATGGTCCGGAGGGTGACGGCTTTCTTTTCATTCTTTTGCAGCATTTCGTCCACCTCCTTAAACCTTATCGGTGGCCTTCTCGCCGAACAGGCCCGTGGGCTTGCAGGTGAGAATCACAATCAGCAGCGCGAAGGTAAAGGCATCGGAGAATACGGACACGTTCCAGCTGGAGGGAAGACCCTTGATGATGGTCTCGCAGATGCCGATGATAAACGCGCCGATCACCGCGCCGGGGATGGAGCCGATGCCGCCGAACACCGCCGCCACGAAGGATTTCAGGCCCGGCATGGCGCCTGCGGTGGGGGTGATGGCGGGGTAGGTGGTGAAGTACAGGATGGAGCCAATCACCGCCAGGGCAGAGCCGATGACGAAGGTCATGGAGATGACGTTGTTGATCTTGATGCCCATGAGGCGGCTGGTCTCAAAATCCTTAGACACCGCCCGCATGGCCATGCCGATCTTGGTGTGGTTAATCAGGGTGGTCAGCAGGGCAATCAGCACCAGCACCAGCACGGGGGTGATGATGACCACCAGCTTGGTGGACGCGCCGCAGATATTGATGGTTTTGGTCAGGGCATTGATTGTGGGGTAGGTCATGGGCTGACCGCCGGTGACGTAAGTCGCGGTGTTTTGCAGCAGGTAGCTGACGCCGATGGCGGAAATCATGACGGACATTCTCGGCGCGCTGCGAAGGGGCTTGTAGGCCGCCCGCTCAATGAAAAAGCCCAGCCCGATGGTCAGCGCGATCACGATGGGGATGGCGACATACATGGGCAGGGCCGCGGAGATGTAGATACCCAAAAGTCCCGCCACCATGAACACATCGCCGTGGGCGAAGTTGATTAGGCGCAGGATGCCGTAAACCATGGTATAGCCGATGGCGATCAGGGCCAGCTGACCGCCCAGGGAGATGCCGCTGAGCAGGATGGAAACTATGTATTC
>CAMGCA010000128.1 GCA_946011705.1 uncultured Clostridia bacterium
GAATACAGGCCCGCAGCATTCACAACGACCTTTGCTTCCAGATCTCCCTTTACGGTGTGGACTTTCCAGCCCCCATCTGTAGGCTCCACGCCAGTCACTTCACTGTCAAACCGGAAACGGACACCGTTGGCGGCCGCGTTCTCTGCAAGAGCATAGGTCAGGCCGAAGGGACAGATGATTCCGCCAGTGGGAGCGTACAGAGCAGCAACCGCGTCATCGCTGATGTTGGGCTCAAGCGCACGCAGCTCATCCCGTTCCACAATCCGCAGACCTTCCACACCGTTGGCAAGCCCGTTCTGGTAGAGCTTCTCCAGAGCAGGACGGTCTTTCTCGCTCATCATGACTACTAAACTGCCGTTTTGTTCAAAATGGATATCCAGATCCTTTGCAAGCTGGGGCATCAGGCGGCTGCCCTCTACGTTGAGTTTTGCCATGAGTGTGCCGTTGGCAGCGTCGAAACCGGCATGGACAATGGCACTGTTTGCCTTGGTGGTGCCGCAGCACACATCCTCTTCCCGCTCCACCACCAGAATATCCGCTTTCCTGCGGGACAACTCCCGGGCAATGGCACAGCCGGAAACGCCTGCGCCTATGATAATGATATCTGTCACGCTAAATTCAACTCCTCGTTCGGATTTGGAGGTTTCACGCCAAGAGGCCGGGAGGCCCAATCTCCCCCGGGGGGAAACGGAGACCACCCGGCTCTCAGCGTCCTCAATTAATCAAATATGCAAATGAGCACCTTGATTGATGAAATTCAATTACCAAGGAATAATACCGAACAGCAGCACGGCAACCAGACCGCCGATGATGGGTCCCAGAAGAGGAACAATGGCGTAGCCCCAGTTGGAGCTGCCCTTACCCTTGATGGGCAGAATCGCATGGGCGATACGGGGGCCGATATCACGTGCGGGGTTCAGGGCGTAGCCGGTCAGGCCGCCCAGAGACATACCGATGGAGGTGATCAGGCCGAAGACCAGCAGGTTGCCCTGTGCGCCGTTCAAACCGCCAACATTGCCCAGGCCCTTGATGGCAAACACCAGGACGAAAGTAGCAACGGCTTCGCAGAAGATGTTGCGGGGCAGGTTAGGAATGGCAGGACCGGTGGAGAAAACGCCCAGCTTGGTGCCAGCCTCTTCGGTGGCGTCAAACTGATCCTTGAACATCAGGTAAACGATGACAGCACCGACGAACGCACCGGCGAACTGGCACAGGATGTATCCGGGAACCAGGCCCCAGGCCAGACTGCCGTCAACGGCAAGGGCCAGGGTCAGAGCGGGATTGAAGTGCGCACCGGAGGCAGCGCCGAAGATAAACGCAGGAACCATAACGGCAAGGCCCCAGGCAATGGTAATCTGGATGGAGCCGGCGCCCTTCATGCCGGACTTATTCAGGGTAACGTTGGCGACGACGCCATCGCCCAGGATGATCAGCAGCATAGTGCCTAAAAATTCAGCAATAAACGGTAACATAACTGTTCCTCCTTCAAACTTTGGTGGTGAAGAATTATTCGTCCTTTGCCCAGCCGTAGGAGCACTTGACAGCCTTGTTCCAGCCCTTGATACGGGCAGCACGGTCGTCCTCAGCGATATTGGGCTCGAAGGTACGGTCGATGGCCCAGTTCTTGATAACATCTTCCTTGCTGGACCAGTAACCAACAGCCAAACCTGCCAGATAAGCAGCACCCATAGCGGTGGTTTCGACGCAGCGGGGACGCTGCACGGGAGCGTTGATCAGATCAGCCTGAGTCTGCATCAGGTAGTTGTTTGCAGAAGCGCCGCCGTCCACCTTCAGAGCTGCCAGCTCGATGCCGGAGTCAGCCTTCATGGCCTGCAGAACATCGTTGGTCTGATAGCACAGGCTATCCAGAGTCGCGCGGATGATATGATACTTATTAACACCACGGGTCAGGCCCACGATGGTGCCGCGGGCATACTGATCCCAATGGGGAGCGCCCAGACCGGTGAAGGCAGGTACCACATAGCAACCATTGGTATTCTTTACCTTTTGAGCCATGTATTCGGAGTCGGGAGAAGAGTCGATGAGCTTCATCTCGTCACGCAGCCACTGGATCGCAGCGCCGGCAACGAAGATAGAGCCTTCCAGAGCGTACTCGACTTTGCCGTCCAGGCCCCAGGCGATGGTGGTAACCAGACCATTCTTGCTGAAGACGGGCTTCTCGCCGGTGTTCATCAGCATGAAGCAGCCAGTGCCGTAGGTATTCTTGGCTTCGCCGGGTTTGAAGCAGGTCTGGCCAAACAGAGCGGCCTGCTGGTCACCGGCAGCACCGGCGATGGGGATAGGAGCGCCGAAGAACTGGGCCAGAGTCTCGCCATAGACGCAGCTGCTGGGCTTTGCCTCGGGGAGCATGCACTTGGGAATATTCAGCTCAGCCAGAATCTCATCGTCCCACTGCAGGGTGTTGATGTTGAACAGCATGGTACGGGAAGCGTTGGAGTAATCTGTGACGTGTGCCTTGCCGACGGTGAGCGTCCAGATCAGCCAGGGTGCAACGGTACCGAACAACAGCTCGCCCCGCTCCGCACGCTCGCGGACACCCTCAACATTTTCCAGCAGCCAGCGCAGCTTAGTGCCTGAGAAGTAGGCATCGATGACCAGACCGGTCTTGGCACGGAACGTGTCAACCAGGCCCTTCTCCTTCAGGCTGTCGCAGTACTCACTGGTGCGGCGGCACTGCCAGACAATGGCGTGATGCACGGGCTCGCCGGTGTTCTTATCCCAGACAATGGTGGTTTCGCGCTGGTTGGTGATACCAATGGCTTTGATGTCCGCAGCAGTGGCGCCAATGTTTGCCATAGCACGTTGGGCAACTTCCAACTGCGTAGACCAGATCTCATTGGCATCATGCTCTACCCAGCCCGGCTTTGGGAAATACTGAGTAAATTCTTTCTGTGCAACGGAACACATCTCACCCTTCTCATTAAACAAGATACAACGGTTCGATGTGGTACCCGCGTCCAGAGCCATGATGTACTTTGCCATACAAACTCCTCCTCTAAATTGAATTGTGATTCAGGACCATTCACCAATTGAAACTGAGCTGCCTGGGACAGATCAAGTTTTCACAAGACTAGTGTAACAATATTTTACGAAAAAGTCATTTGACAGTTTCTTGGTTTTGTAAAAAACAGACAAAACTTTTGACAGTTCCTATGTATGCCACAGCGTACGGTCTTATGTCAGCAAGCTTTGGTGACCTCCGTTGTCACACCTGACAGGCGCAATGTATCCAACAGGCACCGAAGTTTTCTTCGGGCATCGCTTGGCTCCGGATACCTGCGGTTGCGGATCAACTGTACCAACCAATTGGTGATTGCCTGGGAAATAAAACCCACCACGAATTGACGATCTGCATCCAACTGACGCCAGTTTTGAGTTGCATAAAGCTGCAAAGAAATCCTGGGACCAATGACCTGCAATCCGAATTCCTGAACAAATTCCGGATTTGCGGCATCCAGAACGCGGCGGTAGAAGCAACGGTTATTATCCAACAGCTGCAGCGCATAACATAACCAGTCAGAAAGCTGCAGATTGCTTCTTTTCAGCGGCTGCGCCAGTTCTTGTTCACAAATCCACATCAGCACATCTCTGGTGTCCTGAAAGTGATAGTAGAAGCTTTGCCGCTTCATATTGGTAGCATCCATCAGGTTTTGTACAGTTATCTTCTCAAAAGATTTTTCCATGATTTGACGACGCATCGCATCGGCTATTTTTTGCTTTGTGTTGCAGCACATGTCAGTTACCTCCCCCAATCACAGACACCAGACAGCGGGATTCGTGGTGGAGATTGCCATAGCCCCGGCATTCAGAGCGTTCATGACATCCTCCTTATCTGCAATCAGTCCCCCGGTCAGTACCGGAGTATGAACACGTTTGCAGATCTGACGAATGGTTTTCGGCATGACTCCCGGAAGAACTTCAAGAAAATCAGGTCGAACCTTTTCCAGGTTTTCAAGGCTTGACAATGCCATGGAATCAATTACGAACACTCGCAGGATTGTGTACATGTGCAGTTCCTTCGCCCGCCGGATAAAGTTGGGCCTGGTGGAGATGATCCCATCTGCCTGGGTGGCGGTTCGGATAAAGTCAACCGCGATCTCCCGGGAGGCGGAAAGACCGGTCACAAGATCCACATGAACAATCACGATTTTCTGCGCGGCTTTCGCCTGCGCCACAAGATCCACAATGGAGCAAATATCACCAAAGAGCAGAAAGACCACCCGGATATTCTCCTCTGCCAGACAACGGGTAAGGCCAGCCTGATCCTTTACTGCGGCAATCACTGGGGACGCAGCCACCGCATCATAAAATCTCTGATCCATATTGGTTCTCCTTTCGAAATAAAAAAGAAAAAGAGCAACGCCAAGGCCAGCAGTTTCCTGCTGTTTGACCCGCTCTCACATCTCGAGGGTTACCATATTGTGTTGCTGCTGAAAGCTTGAAAGTCAGCCTTTGTTTATACGTTAACATAGTTTGATATGAAAATCAAATTGATTTCTATATTAAAAGAAAAAATCTCCAAAAATTACAGTTTAAACTGCGAATTTTTGGAGATTTTGTCGAAACAAAGGATGGCGTGATAATATATTTCCCTAGATGATTGAAAAATAGTCTTCTCAACACTTTGCCAGAAGCGTGGTCAGTTCCGCCATGGTTTTGCCGCCGGAGAAAGATTCTGAGGTGTTGACCACCGTCAGAGGAACGCGCTGAATGTTGTAAGTCTTCACTAACTCCGGATATAAATTTGCGTCGATCATATGTGCAGTCACCAGAGGGTTCTCCCAGGCAATACGCTGCGCATTCCCAACCAGCTGGGAACAATGCTGACATCCCAGAGAGACACAAACCTGTATGACCATAGGCTTCCTGATCTTGCCGATATCCTTCATCGTAGGCTTGTCCAACGGCTTCACCGCAGCGCCGGCGGTCAGGATGGCAGAGGCAAACGCGTTGATTTCCTTGCCGCCTGGAATGCCGTGGAATATCATCCGGGGAACCATTCCCGGCTGCGCAATGCCGGTAGCAGGAAGCAGGGAACGGTCCATCGCTGAATCCAATTCCGGCACTTCGCCGCAAGCCAAAAACCGGCAGGAGAGCTTCGGAGACAGGGAAACCAGATGGTTGATAAACGCCGCCATTTCCTGGCTCTTATCATCCTGCGCCAGGATACAGGTAAATTCTACCGGCGCGGTGAGCTTTTGCAGCAGGAGATTCAGCTGCTGCAGCAGCGTTTCGGAAAGCAGCGGACTCTGATTGGGAAAACTGGTTGGCTCCAAAGGCATGGCATATCCTCCTTACAGCAGACCCACCAGATCCAGACTGGGAGTCAGCGTGTCTTCACCGGGCTTCCAGTTTGCCGGGCAAACCTGGTCGCCATGCTCGGCTACAAACCGGGCCGCCTGCACTTTACGCAGCAGTTCCCCTGCGCTGCGTCCGATTCCCAGGTCATGGATTTCGTAAAGTACCACTTCACCCTGAGGATTCAGCAGGAAAGTCGCCCGGAGGGCTTGGCCCTGAGCATCCAGCTAATCGGCGACCTGCCGGGCAAGTGCGCCGGCGGGGTCAGCCAACATCACATAGGGCAAATTGCGGATGGTTTCCGATGCGTCCGCCCATGCCTTGTGAACAAAGTGCGTATCCTCGCTGACGGAGAAAATCTCGCAGTTTTCTGCCAAAAAACCATCGTAATGCTCACCCAACTCTTTCAGCTCGGTGGGACATACGAAAGTGAAATCAGCAGGATAGAAAAAGAGTACGGACCAGTGGCCCAACAGATCGTCCATGGTATACAGTCGACTTTCACCCCGATGATAACCAAAGACGGAGAAAGGTTCCAGGCCCTTGTGGATTAGGTGAGACATAACGTTACTCCTTTCGGTTTTGATTTGTCAGCATTATTATACCCGAATCATTGAGGCAATGCAAGGCAAAGGAAACCGGCATAACTGCAGGATTTGACAATATTCTGAAACTGTCAAAATCTGTTTTTCACTCCCTTGCATTTTCTCCAAACGCTTGCTATACTCGGTACAAAAGGGGATATATTATATATATACCCTATCGGCTGCCATGGCAGTCAATTTGTAAAGGAGGAGTATGTACGATGGCAAAGGAAATCAAGCCCGGTATTGGATGGAATAACGTGAACGGTATTTCCAAGGATGACGATCGCACCTGCGCTCTGAACGATATGAACTGCTTGGAGACGCAGGAGGAAAAGTCCTACGGAATCACAGACATGAATGCAGTAGGTAAGGACGACAATACCACTTGCGCTCTGGATGATATGAACTGTCTGAGTGAGGGCGACAAATAATTGCAGCAGATCAAACCGTGGCGCAACAAAAAAAGAGCCACGACACAAATAAAACACCAAAAAACAAAAATAGTAAAATACCAC
>CAMGCA010000129.1 GCA_946011705.1 uncultured Clostridia bacterium
TCTTTCCAATACTGAGGGTTGTTATTCACTCTTAGTATCTAATAAATTTTGCTGTTTTGAAGGGGTTGCAAACAGGGAAAATGCTTGAAAGTTCAATATTTTTTGCGGCGTGGGCATCTGTCAAAATACCACGGTTAGTAACAAAGTACTGAAAAACGAGAGTATGTGCTGTAGACACGAAAACCGCTTGGACGATGTGGATATTCCCGTTATTTCCGAGCCTGTCACCGCAGAAACAACCTATGGTCCCAGAAAAACGGCGTGACCTTTGGGTCACACCGTTCTCTGAGGTAAAATAGTTACTTGTCGCTGTTAAGCCTTGGCATTACTGGGTTTCCTCATGTTTTCTGATGGCAACACTCATAACGCAGGTTCTTTTTTTCTTGACAAGCTGTGGTAAAATAGTTGTGTGCCATTTTACCTAAATTGGAGTGTTTCCATGAAATATTTGAAAATCCTCATCGCCGTGACCCTATCGGTTCTGCTGTGCGGCTGCGCCGGGTCAGCTGGGAACGGCCGGATCGCCGCGACCACCCTGCCCGTCTGGGAGTTCTCCTCCCGGCTGTGCGCCGGGACCCCCATCACCGTGACCCGCCTGGTGACCGAGCAGGTCAGCTGCCTGCACGACTATTCTCTGAATGTCCGCCAGGTAAAGGCAGCGGAGTCCGCTGAGACAATTATTATCTCCGGCGCAGGTTTGGAAGACTTTCTGGACGATCTGCTGGTGAACGCTTCCGTCATTGACGCTTCTGAAGGGGTCGGGCTTTTGTGCGGAGAAGAACACGAGGACGAGCATCATCACGAGGAAGGCCATCATCACGAGGAGGATCCCCATATCTGGCTGTCACCGGAGAACGCCCAGGTCATGGCCCGGAACATCTGCGCCGGGCTATCCGTCCGGTATCCCGCATACAAGAAGATCTTTGAAGCCAATCTCACTGTTCTGCTGCGGGATCTGGATACACTTCGGCAATATGGTGAAGATACGCTGTCTACCCTGAAATGCAGGAATCTCATTACGTTCCACGACGGTTTTTCCTACTTTGCCGATTTCTTCGGCCTGACCATTGTCAAGGCCGTTGAGGAGGAGTCCGGCAGCGAAGCATCCGCCCGGGAGCTGATCGAGCTGATTACGCTGGTGGAGGAGCAGTCCCTTCCCGCCATCTTTACGGAGGCCAGCGGCAGCACCTCCGCCGCCAGCATTATTGCCCGGGAAACCGGCTGCGGCGTGTTCTCGCTGGACATGGCCATGGCCGGGGACAGCTATTTCGATGCCATGTACCACAATATCGATACCATCAAGGAGGCTTTGGGATGAACCTGGATATTCACGGCGGCTCTTGTGGGCACTCCTGCTGTCTGCGTGTCGAGAATCTCTCCGTCAGAATCGGCGGGGACTGCATTCTGTCCAACGTAAATCTGCACGTCCACTGCGGCGAACTGGTGGCGCTGATCGGCCCCAACGGGGCGGGCAAATCCACTTTTTTGAAGGCCGTTCTGGGGCAGCGGGATTATGAGGGTGTCATCGCCTTCTCCGAGCCGGGACAGCGCAGCAAAAAGCCCAGAATCGGCTATGTACCCCAAAGCCCCGCATTTGACCCCAGCGATCCGGTCAGTGTGGCCGATCTGTTTGCCTGCTGCATGAGTAGGCGTCCAGCCTTTTTAGGACTGGGAAAATCCATGCGTGCTCTGGTTCTGGAGTGTCTGGAGCGGGTACACGGCGAGGAATTGATCGACAAGCGGGTGGGCACCCTGTCCGGCGGCGAATTGCAGCGGGTGCTGCTGGCGCTGGCACTGGAACCCATGCCCAACATTCTGATTCTGGACGAGCCTCTTTCCGGTGTGGACGTGGAAGGCATGGAGACATTGATGGATATGCTGGATGAGATTCGGAAAAACTTCGACCTGTCCATTCTCATGACCACTCACGACTTTTCTCTGCTTCCCCGCTACGCCAATCAGGTCGTGCTGATTGACCGGGGAATCCTAATTCAGGGAGAACCGGAAACTGTGCTCCATTCTGCCGAATTTGCACAGGCGTTCCATATGAAAGGAGGCAGCGTATGAGTCTTTGGTACTGGTTTTGCGATTTTTTCCCGTTTGAAATGCTTCGCTGGGATTTCATGAAAAATGCCATGCTGGCGCTGCTGCTGATGGCGCCGCTGTTCGGTCTCATGTCCACCATGATCGTCACCGGGCGCATGAGCTTCTTTTCTGACGCCCTGGGCCACTCCGCCTTTACCGGCATCGCCATCGGCGCCATCTGCGGCATGAGCGCGCCAACCTGGGCCGCGGTTCTGTTCAGCGTGGTCTTTGCCCTGATTTTCTCCTATGTCCGCAGCCGTTCTAACCAGGCCGCTGATACGCTGATCGGCGTGTTCTCCAGCACCGCGGTTGCGTTGGGTATCTTTATCGCCACGCTGGGCGGCGGCAGCTTTACCAAATACAATAAATATCTGATTGGCGATATTCTCTCCGTGACCCCCGGTGAAATCGGCCTGCTGGCGTTGGTGCTGATGGCAGTGCTGATCTTCTGGGTGCTCTGTGCCAACCGTTTGACCTTAACCGCCATTCATCCCCAATTGGCATCCTCCCGGGGTATCCCCGTTGGTCTGTCTCAGACACTGTTCACGGTAGCCATTGCCGTAGTCGTCACCCTGAGCATTTCCAGTGTGGGTCTGCTGATTCTGAACTCCCTTATGGTGCTGCCAGGGGCATCCGCCCGGAATGTCTCCAAAAATCTGCGGCAGTACCATGGTTTCTCCGTTCTGTTTGCGCTGCTGGCTGGCATCGGCGGGCTGACGGTGTCCTATTATCTGGGCTGTTCCGCCGGTGCGGCTATCAGTCTGATCCTGGCGGTGATCTTTGCCGTAACCTTTGCGCTCAGGAAAGGAAACGCATAAAATGAAGGCTGAAATTCAGGCAATCGCCCGTATGCGCAGTGATTTTCCAACAAAATTCGGCATTCCCCGGCAAAGCGGGCTGGTAGAGGAGCTTCGATCAACCATCGTCTTTGAGCCGGAATACCGAAACCCAGATACCCTGCGGGGAATCGAAGGATTTTCTCATCTTTGGCTCATCTGGCAGTTTTCTAAGGCAGTCCGGAAGGACTGGTCCCCTACTGTAAGGCCTCCCCGCCTGGGCGGCAACACCCGCATGGGTGTTTTCGCCACCCGCTCCCCCTTCCGGCCCAATTCTCTGGGCCTGTCCTGCGTCCGCCTGCTGGGTGTCGAGGATACGGCGGAATTTGGGACTGTGCTCCACGTTGGCGGCGCAGACCTGATGGACGGAACCCCAATCTTTGATATCAAGCCCTATATCGCCTATGGGGACGCCCATCCCGAAGCGCTGGGCGGGTTTACCGATCAAGCGGATGACTATCTTCTGGACGTGGTGTTTCCCCCACATCTGTTGGAAAAGATTCCACAGGAAAAACGGCAGGCAGCAATTGGCATTCTGCGTCATGATCCCCGGCCCTCCTATCAGCGTGATCCGCGGAGAGTTTATGGACTTCCGTTCGCCGGATTCGACATTCGGTTTCAGGTTGCCAGCAGAATCCTTACCGTTTTGGAGATTGTCACGCCCTGTGCTGATATTCAGCAGAATCCTTAGCTCACAAGAATTGCGTTTTTTGGTGCGTAGCTTCGGCTGCGCACTTTTTTATAGGAAAATTCTTGCATTTTTCCCGCATTTCCGATATCATAAAGAAGCGCACGCAATGAGGATCCATCTATGAAAAAAGCAACAAGCCTGCTGCTGGTACTTACCATGGTGCTTTCCCTCTTCGCCGGCTGTGGCAAGCCAGCGGCAAAGGAGACAACCGCGCAGGTTCCGGCAGCGACCCTAAGCGCTGAAACAGCAGCACCTGCAACGGAGTCCACCACCGAGCCGACCTTAAGCCCGGAGGAACTTTTGTACAACTCCCTCACGGATCGGCAGCGACAGGCCGTGGATTTGGGAATCGTGGAGCTTTCCCAGATGGAGGATTTGGAGCGCATTGTAACGGTGGGTGAGGCATCCGCTATGCTGCAAAAAGCCTATGTCCACCGGACGGGCGTGGAGAGCAAGATGCTCAACGAGCTGATGACCCGGGAAGAATATTCGTCCCGGAACGCGCCCCGGGGCTGGCTGATGGGTATGCCCGGTCTGGCAGACCTGGAACTGACCCATGGAGAAGCGTACGAAAACTATGAGCAGTGGTTCCTGCTGACAGGCGACAACGGCGGCTGGGCTACTCTTTGGGCAGCGTTTGACAAGCGTTTTGGCGCCAAGGGGATCATTCCCATGGAAAATGGATTTGCGTACAATGAAGAAAGCGATACCGTTTTTGCGGATGCTTTTAATTCTTTGCCGGTGGCGGCATTGGATTGTGCGGAGTATGTCGTAAACACAGGCCCCGGTATGGATCCGCTGTATCATGGTCTGCCTGAAACCATTGCTTACGCCTTTAAGATTTTTGATGACACCAACGGAAAGAAATTCATGGAACTGAAGGATGGGTATATCCATCCCTATCGGGAGATAACCCTTGGGGAAATGGCAGAGCACGCACTGGTCTACTACAACTTCCCCAATCCTATGGCGTGCCCGGAGTATGTGGCGCCGGAGGAGGTAGGTACCTATAACACCGATATCATCACGGCAGAGCTGCTGGCAAAGAACACCGACCTGCCGGAGGCAAGCTGTCAGCACCTGCCCCAGTGGCACGGTGTGGTCATGGACGGCATGGAGCTGCTGACCAGCGACATCCATCTGGATGACAATGTTTATGAGTACGAGATCAAAGCAGTGAAAGATGCAGGCTTTAACTATATCTGCCTGAATCTGGATTTCAACTGGCTCCAGGATTATCAACTGTTTAATTTCAAAAACAATGCAAGCACAGCTTTCAAGGCGATTGCTCAGAAGGAGGACGACGGAAAGCTGAGTGTGGAGCGGCTGGAAAAGCTGGATCAGGTGCTGGCATGGTGCATGGAAAACGACATCCATCTGAATCTGCGGGCAACCGGCGTTGGCGACTTCTATAACAGCAACGAGCAAAACATGGCGATTGATTTCGGCAGAAAGGGACTGGACACCCGCTTGGCACAGATGTGGCAGGCTGTTACCCGGCGGTATGCGGACATTCCCAATACATACCTGAGCTTTACTCTGTTTGGCCGTCCGGATATTTCGCCCAAGAACAATCTGCTGCTGCTCTCTGTGGATGTAATCCGGGAAGTCAGCCCCAATCGGTGCATCATTGCAGAGATTTACGGATGGGGGAATCTTACCGCCGAACCCTTTGTGGAAAAGGGCGTCGCGCTGTCCTTCAAGCTGGAAGAACCCAGCGCGGTGCTGAATCACAGTGACTATTATGATAGGATCGCAATCAATGTCAATGGACTGAAAAATCCTGCCGTGATCGACAGCTTTACATGGCTCTATCAGGCGTACGATGCGGTAAGTATGCTGTCTGTCCGGAGCTATGGTAAAGCGGCAAGCTGCGTCGAAGTGATGGCTGTGGCAGAGCATTACGGCGTGGGCTTCATGCTGGGAGAATTTGGCGTTGCGCTGAGAAGCCAGGAGAACACGCTGCTGCCCAGAACCCGGTATGCGGATGATGCCTATCAAGCCATGATCGTGGATATCACCTCCGCCGTTTCGGAACGGGGCTACGGCTGGTGCTTTGCCAACTGGTATGGCTATTTTGGCATTGCCGCCCCCATGCCGATCATCAAAAATAACAGATAGAAGATTATCCCTATTACATCGATCAGACCATGCTGGGCTGGTTCCAGGAAATCAACGGCGTGCAGTAACTATCCATAAACCATCAAATCCCGCCCTCCTTTTCAGAAGGGCGGGATTTGAATTTTCAGAGCTAATTGCACAGTGAAACCTACTGTCTTTCGGCCAGCCATCAATTTCCATTTAATTCCTATCTTCCTTGGCAGACCAAGTATTGTCGCTGCCGTCTTGACAGTCCTGTGGCCTGTTAAAGGCAGACGTCCCTCGTCTACGTTATGAAAAAGACCTCATTCTGCTGAACGAGGTCTTCGTGTTGGCATTACCTAACTTCCAGGGTAGGCCAACGTATTGTCGCTGCCGTCTTGACAGTCCTGTGGCCTGTCAAAGGCAGACGTCCCTCGTCTCCTTATGAAAAAGATCTCGTTCTTCTGAACGAGGTCTTTGTGTTGGCATTCCCTGTCTTCCTGGGTAGGCCAACGTATTGTCGCTGCCGTCTTGACGGTCCTGTGGACTGTCAAAGGCAGACTTTCCTCGTCTCTCCTTATGAAAAAGACCTCGTTCTGCTGAACGAGGTCTTTGTGTTGGCATTACCTATCTTCCCGGGCAGTCACCCGCCAAGTATTGTCGGCG
>CAMGCA010000130.1 GCA_946011705.1 uncultured Clostridia bacterium
GGGCCGGGGCGGACTACCTTGGCAGCGGCGCGGTGTTCGGCTCCACCACAAAGCCAAACGCCAGGCCCATGACGAAGGAGCTTCTGCATAGCATCTGCCAAAGCGTGACCATTCCGGTCGTCGCCATCGGCGGCATCCACCGGGGCAATATCGCCTCCCTTGCCGGCACCGGCATCCGGGGGGCAGCGGTGGTGTCCGGCATTTTTGCAGCTGCGGATATTGAAGAAGAATGCTTCCGTTTGCGGGCGGAGATCGACAGAATTGTCAAATAATTGGCCATCTGGAGCAGTCAGGAGACGGATTGCACCACAGGCATTCCCTTCGGTCACCACGCCAGTGTGCGCACTGGCTCGCAATGGCAGGTTTCTTCTGTGGCTCTTTGGATAATAATCCTTTGAAAGGAGGACAGGTTCAGTCAGAGGGGGAGCGCCCTGAAACGATCGTATCCAGAGATGGGAAGACATGTTCCGGCGATAGACAAGACAAGCACGTCTCCACCCACCGGTGCGCGAAGTATGCCCTGCCGCGTTCGGGTGGGAGACTGCGTTGCTTCTGCCGCCCTGATATTTTTTCAAAGGAGATCATCATTATGAAAAAGAATCACACCCTGAAATTGACCCTTGCCGCGGTGCTCTGCGCCGTTGCCGTTGTGGGCAGTATGCTGTCCTTCCCCGTGTTCGGGAGCAAGTGCGCCCCGGTGCAGCACGTTGTCAATGTGCTCTGCGCCGTGCTGCTCGGCCCCTGGTACGGCGTGGCTGAGGCCTTCGCCGCCAGCCTGATCCGCAATCTGCTGGGGCTCGGCAGTCTGCTGGCCTTCCCCGGCAGCATGTGCGGCGCGCTGCTGTGCGGCATCGTTTACAGCAAGTGCGCAAAGGTGATTCCCACCGCCGTGGGTGAAATTTTTGGCACCGGCGTCATCGGCGGGTTGCTTGCCTACCCCATTGCCATCGCCTTCATGGGCGTGTCCGCCGCGAAAGTTGCCTTCTACGCCTACATCATTTCCTTCCTGATCTCCACCACGGTAGGTTCCGTTCTGGCAGTGGTCATCGTACTGGCCCTCCAGCGGGCCGGGGCGCTGAACAAGATTCAGAGCAGACTTTAAGGAAAAACAGCGGTACATTGGGGGCACCACCTTGTATCGCTCTATAAAAATAATGCAAAGGAGTTAATCTATGGAAACAGCATTATCGATCGCCGGAAGCGATTCCAGCGGAGGCGCCGGGATTCAAGCGGATATCAAAACCATGACGATGAACGGCGTCTACGCCATGACCGCAATTACCGCTCTTACCGCCCAGAACACCACCGGCGTCCGGGCCATTCAGGAGGTCTCCCCGGCGTTTCTGAAAGCCCAGATCGACGCGGTGTTCGAGGACATTTTTCCCGACGCGGTGAAGATCGGCATGGTGGCATCCTCTGACCTGATAAAGGTCATAGCGGAACGGCTGCGGTTCTATGAGCTGGGGAACATCGTGGTAGACCCGGTGATGGTGGCCACCAGCGGCTCTTCCTTAATGAAGACGGACGCGGTGAAGACCCTGTGCCAGGAGCTGTTGCCCCTTGCCATGGTAGTGACGCCCAATATTCCCGAAGCGCAGATTCTGGCGGAACAGGAAATTACGGACGAAAATGATATGCTCGCCGCCGCCAAGGCCATCGGCGACCGCTACGGCTGCGCCGTGCTGCTCAAAGGCGGCCACAGCGTCAGCGACGCCAATGATCTGTTGTATGTGGACGACGAATTCCTCTGGTTCTATGGGAAGCGGATCAATAATCCAAACACCCACGGCACTGGCTGCACCCTGTCCAGCGCCATCGCCGCCAATTTGGCAAAGGGATATGGTCTGGAAGCCGCGGTGGAACGGGCCAAGGCCTACATCTCCGGGGCCCTGGCCGCCATGCTGGACTTGGGCCACGGCTCCGGCCCCATGAACCACGCCTTTGATCTGCGCTCCGAATATGGTCAATAAATCCGCTTGAAAGGAAGAAAATTATGAGAAATTACGCAACCCAGATGGAAGCCGCCCGGCGGGGTTATATCACCCCGGAAATGGAAACCGTGGCAAAAAAGGAATACCGCACAGCCGAAGAAATTCGGGAGCTGGTAGCCAAAGGTCAGGTGGCGATCTGCGCTAACCGCCTCCACACCTGCATCGACCCCAACGGTGTCGGCTCCATGCTGCGCACCAAGATCAACGTGAATCTGGGCGTGTCCCGGGACTGCAAGGACTATGACATTGAAATGCAGAAGGTCATGGCTGCCGTGAACATGGGGGCCGAGGCCATCATGGACCTGTCCTCCCACGGCAACACCCAGCCCTTCCGCCGGAAGCTCACCGCCGAGTGCCCTGCCATGATCGGCACCGTGCCGGTTTACGACAGCGTCATCCACTACCAGCGTGACCTCGCCACCCTGACCGCCAAGGATTTCATTGACGTGGTACGGCTTCATGCTCAGGACGGCGTGGACTTCGTGACACTGCACTGCGGCATCACCCGCAAGACCATCGACCAGATCAAAAAGCACAAGCGGAAGATGAACATTGTCTCCCGGGGCGGCTCTCTGGTGTTCGCGTGGATGAGCATGACCGGGCAGGAAAACCCCTTCTACGAGTATTTTGACGAAATTCTGGACATCTGCCGGGAGTACGACGTGACCATTTCTCTGGGCGACGCCTGCCGCCCCGGCTGTCTGGCGGATGGCAGCGACGTGTGCCAGATCGAGGAGTTGGTGCGGCTGGGCGAGCTGACCAAGCGGGCCTGGGCAAAGGATGTGCAGGTCATGGTGGAAGGCCCCGGCCATATGCCCATGGATCAGATTGAAGCGAATATGAAGCTTCAGCAGACCATTTGCATGGGCGCTCCCTTCTACGTTCTCGGCCCCATCGTCACGGACATCGCCCCGGGCTACGACCACATCACATCCGCCATCGGCGGGGCCATTGCGGCGGCCTCCGGCGCGGCCTTCCTGTGTTATGTAACCCCCGCCGAGCATCTGGCTCTGCCCAATGTGGAGGATGTGAAGCAGGGCATCATCGCCTCCCGCATTGCCGCCCACGCCGCCGACATCGCCAAGAAGATCCCCCACGCCCGGGACATGGACGACGCCATGGCGGACGCCCGGCGCACCTTCGACTGGGAAAAGCAGTGGGAATGGTCCATCGACCCGGAGACGGCCATCAGGAACGGGGCGGACCGGGCGCCGGTGCAGTAGGACGGCAGCTGCCAGTGCGGCAAATTCTGCGCGGTGCGCAGCATGAATAAGGCCCTGAACGGGGAATACATCGACATTCTGTAAGGAAACAGCAGGCTCCGCGGTAATCCTCCGCGGAGCCTGCCTGCATAGGATTCATTTTCCCCTGTCTCAGGCTTGTGCATATTTGATTTTTGTACAACTTTCGTATATACTATCAGCAAAAGGAGGCGAACGCCTATGAAATCGAAATATTCCGGCTATATGGGAAAAATCATGGAGGTGGATCTGACCACCGAGACTGTCCGGGAATACCCCTGGAGCGATGCGCAGCGAGAGCTTTATCTGGGCGGCAAGATTATGGCCGCCCGCATTTTGTGCGACCATCTGACCGGTAAGGAGACGGCCTTTTCCGAGGGAAACCGGGTGGTCATTGCCACCGGCCCCCTGACGGGCACCGGCGCGCCCAGCTCCGCCCGGTTCGATGTTTCCGCCCTGTCGCCCCAAACCGGGATTCTGGCTTCCTCCAACTGCGGCGGAAGCTTCGGCTTCCACCTGAAAAAGGCGGGCTATGACGCGCTGATTCTGAAAGGAAGGTGCCGCTCCCACCGCTGGCTGGAAATCGACGAGGATCGGTTCCTTTTCCACGATGCGGATGAATTGTGGGGCATGAAGGTGGGCCAGTGTCAGGAAACGCTGGCGAAGCTGGTTGGTAAGAAGAAATTCGGCAAGCTGTGCATTGGTCCTGCCGGGGAAAACCTTGTCAAGTACGCCGGTATCTTCTGTGATGAACGGGCCGCCGGACGTACCGGACTGGGGGCTGTGCTGGGCTGGAAAAACTTAAAGGCTATCACCGCCTGCGGCACCAAAACCATCCCCGTCCACAATCCGGAAAAGACAACACAATGGTGTAAAAAGTGGATTACATACCTCCAGAAGCACCCCCTGACCGGGGAGCAGCTGCCCCGGCTGGGCACCGCGGGGCTGGTCAGCTCCATGCAGATGCTGGGGATTCTGTCCACAAAAAACTACTCCCAAGGTCAGTTTGAGGACTTCGACAAGGTGAGCGGCGAGACGCTGGCCGAGGAATACAACATCACCAACAAGGGCTGCCTGACCTGCCCCATCCGCTGCGCCAGAACCGTTAAGGTTCAGGGAAAGAACGTAAAAGGCCCCGAGCTGGAAACTCTGGGCCTGCTGGGCGGCAATATCTGCAACAATGACCTCCAGAAAATTCTGGACTGGAACTATGAGCTGGACGAGCTGGGCATGGACACCATCTCCACCGCCAACACCATCGCCTGGGCCATGGAGGCAAACGAAAAGGGGCTGTGGGATAACGGCCTGGAATTCGGAAAAACCGACAATCTGTCTCAGGTTTTCGAGGACATCGCCCATCGCCGGGGCATCGGCGATGAGCTGGCCGAGGGAAGCCGCCGTCTGTCCGAAAAGTACGGCGGCAAGGAATTTGCCATGCACGCCAAGGGACTGGAGCTGGCGGCCAATGAGCCACGCCGGGCGGTGGGACAGGGCCTTGGCTACGCCGTGTCCAACCGGGGCGGCTGCCACCTGAACGGCGGATACCTGGTCATTATGGAGGGATTGGGCCTGCATATGGACTCCCAGACCCCCAAGGCCAAGGCAGACCTTACCATGACCTTTCAGGATCTGATGGAGACCATTTCCGCCTCGGGGCAGTGCCTGTTTACATCCTACGCCTTTTTCCCCGGATTTTTGCTGACCAAACCCAACGGCATCCTCACCAAGGCCGTCAACGCCGCCGCGCCCCACATCGGCCGGGCCCTGCGGCTCATCAACAAATGTCCCAGAATCGCCGCCTTTCACCTGCCTATTTTCCAGCATACGAAGATGATCGAACTGGCAGTGGGCATGAAGATGAATTTTGGACGCTATCTGGAAATCGGGGAGCGGGGCTACACCATGGAGCGCTATATCAACACAAAATTCGGCATCAGTGCCGCCAACGACAAGCTGCCCAAGCGGCTCACCGACGTGCCCCAGGACCCCGGCAACCCCAAAACATGCGTTCCTCTGGAAACCATGAAAAAGACCTATTATCAGGCCCGGGGCTGGGATCCCAACGGCATCCCTACAGAAAAGCTGCTGCGGCGTTTGAGAATCCTATGATTACGGTGAAGCTGTACGGCCTGCTCCGGCTGGATTCCGGAATCCGGGAGCTTTCTCTGGACGCGAAAACCATTCCGGAGCTGTACTCCCGGCTGCTGGAACATTCAGACCGGATTACAAAGAAGGATCTGGAGGGCTGCGTCCTTCTGGTCAACGGAAAAGTCTGCGGTCGGAGGACGAAACTGGCAGACGGCGATGTGGTGCAGCTTCTGTCTCCCGTCGCCGGCGGATAAGAGGATAAATACATTTCCGGTTAGGCGGCTGCACACGGGAACTGGCGCGGCCCTTGCCGGGCGGCTGTGCCACCCCTAACATATTGACCAAAGAATTACCTGCGCCGGGAAGCCAATCCTCTCCACGCTGTCATACTGACCATCATCAAAGAAATCGGAGATACACATGAAGGAAATAAACCTGACAGAGGGATCCATCTTTCAAAAGCTTCTTCGCTTTTCCCTGCCCATGATCGCGGGAAATCTTCTGCAGCAGATTTACAATTTAGTGGACACGCTGATCGTCGGCAGATACATCGGCGCGGACGCGCTGGCGGCGGTGGGTTCCGCCTACACGCTGATGATCTTTATCACCTCCATCATCATCGGCCTGTGCATGGGCAGCGGCGCTTTCTTTTCGGCGGATTTCGGCGCCGGAGAGGAAGGGAGGCTCCGGGAGGATATTCAGCTTTCCTTCTGGTTCATTCTGACAGTATCGGTGGGAATCTATCTGCTGATCTACCCCGGAATAGGGCCAATTCTCAGGCTGCTGCACACCCCTCCAGAGCTGATGGGGATGACCCGGGACTATGTGTCGGTAGTCTATGTGGGAATCGGCTTTGTTTTCCTCTACAATTTCTTCTCCTGCCTGCTGCGGGCAATGGGCAATTCCATAGTTCCCCTGCTTTTTCTGGCGGTTTCCGCCGGAATGAATATCGTTCTGGATATCTGGTTTGTCGTGGG
>CAMGCA010000131.1 GCA_946011705.1 uncultured Clostridia bacterium
CGCCCCGCTGCCCCGACGGGTGGGACGCCCGGGAGGCCGTCCCTTACGGGAATTGCAATTGCGAAAATACGACTGTTGGCGGGGGCGTAAAACCCCCGCCAGCCTTCATCGGTTGCGGTAAAATCAGCTTGCGGAGCCAGTCTGCACGGTCTCCAGCACCCAGGCACCGGCGGCGGTGTCAGCGGTCTTGATGTAGGCGGTGTCACGGACGGCGTCGCCCACCTCGTCAAAGGCGATGGCGCCGGAAACGCCGGTGTAGGTGACGGAGGGCAGAATCTGCATCAGAGCGGCCTTGTCGGCGCTGTCGGCTTTCTTCATGGCCTCCAGAGCCACGAAGTAAGCGTCATAGCCCATGGCGGTGACGGCGGAGATGGTGTCGTTGCCGCCGTTGGCAGCCAGAGCCTCGGAGCTGCCGTTGATGTACTCCTTGATGCCCTTATCGAATTCGGCGGAGCCGCCCTCCTGATAGAAGGTGGAGACGTACAGCTGCAAGTTGGTGCCCTTGATGGCTTCCAGAACCATGTTGTCGTCCAGGGTGTCGGAGCCCAGGAAGGGAGCCTCGATGCCCAGGGAATCGGCCTGCTTCAGAATCTGCACGGCGTAGGCGATGGACACGGGGGTGAAGATCACGTCGGCGCCCTCGCTCTTGGCCTTGCTCAGGTAGGAGTTAAAGTCGGAGTTGCCGGTGGGGAAGGAGTCGGTGATGACCTTGCCGCCGGCGGCCTCGAAGACCTGCTTGAAGAAGGCGATCAGGCCCTGGTCGTACTCGTTGCCGCTCTCGCCCAGGCAGTAAGCGGTCTTGGCGCCGAACTTATCCATGCCGAAGTTGGCCAGAACGTCAGCCTGGAAGTTATCCAGGAAGCAGATACGGAAGTAGTAGCTGTTGCCGGCGGTGACGTTGGGGTTGGTGCAGGTCACGCCGATGGCGGGGATGCCGGCCTCCTCAAACTTGGGGCCGCCAGCCATGGAGACACCGGAGCCGTAGGAGCCGCGGACGATGGACACGCCGGCGCTGACCAGAGCAGAGGCAGCGGAGGGAGCCTTGTCAGTGGAGGAGCCGGTGTCGCCGTAGACCAGCTCGACCTTGTAGGTCTCGCCGCCCAGGGTGACGGTGGGCACCTGAGAGTTGGCGTACTGCATACCTAAGATTTCTTTCTTGCCGCCGGAAGCGGAGTCGCCGGAAGAGGGCTCGAACACGCCGATCTTCACGACCTTCTCGCCGGAAGAAGCGCTGCCGCTGCCGCCGCAGGCGCACAGGGACACAGCCATGCACAGTACCAGAAGTAACGCTGTGAGTTTTTTCATTTTCATTTCCTCCCATCATGAGACAAATATCCATGCAATATGGACAATTGTCTTTATGGGAGACATTATAACGAATAGAAATTCAAATTTCAATCGTTATTTATCACTTAATCAGGGAAATTTGCACTGGAATTTTATGCAAAAAGCACAATGTCCTGCCCGCCTGCCGGGGACATCCCCCTGTGGACGGCCCCGGAAGCGGGAGACCTGTCATCCTGAGCGGAGCGGCTTTGCAGCGAAGTCGAAGGATCTTCCCGCAGAGTTGATCGGAAATGCGCAGATTCTTCGACTCGCTCCGCTCACTCAGGATGGCAAATACGGATAGATTCCCCGCCAATATTCGTCACTTCTCTTGCAATCCTGCGCAAAGCTGTTATAATGAGCGCATAATGGGGAAAGGATTGAAATTTATGAAAAAATTTCTTTCGATACTGATGCTGGTGTGCCTGCTGTTGGGCATGGTTCTGCCTGTCACGGCGGAGGGGGAGCCTTCACCGCTATATGCGCAGGAAGGGGACAATACGGAATTCCAGACAAGTCTGACCTTTGAAGCTGGGCAATCTCTGTCCGCACGGTTCTACACAGGAAACACGGCAGGCAGCTCTGTAATAACAGCCACGGAAGGTTTCACCACTCAGGAAGGGCTGCCCATTGGTGCGCCGGACGAGAACGGAAACCGCAGTCTGAGTGCATCGACCGCTGGCTCCTATACGCTGAGTTATGAGTTGGGCGAGATGACTTACAGCATGACGGTGACTGTGACACCCGCTGCACCACCTCCTCCCACAAAAGCAAGTACTGTTACTGTATCCGACATCACGGTTTTTGAAGAGGCTTTGACTTCTCAGGAAAAGTTTGACGCATTTTTGAATGACAATCTATATGATGATTCAGATCCCCTGACACTTGTGCTTCCCACGGGAAATCTTGGAAGCATTACCTTGGGATATGTGCCAAGCAATGGTGCATCTGTTGTTTTGAAAGGTGTGTCCGGAACAACGCTGACAAATCTGAATATTAAAACGCCGGGTGTCAGTGTGGATGGCATCACATTTAATGGCAGTCCGGCCATTACAGCAAGTGAGTCTTGTAATGTCTCAAACTGTAAGTTTACTTCCTCCGGGGACGCTTTCCAGCTTCTGCATGGGAAAAAATTGACGCTGAGTGGTAATACCTATAGTAAAGCCGGCTCTTTTGCGATGAAGATTATTTCCAGTGGTGGAAAAGAAGCATGGAACATCAATGCTCCAGATGTTGTGGGTGTAGTTGATAGTAATGTGTTCCAGGTGACCACTGTTCCTTTGGAGAAGGCAACGGAATATAATTTGGGCAGTGGCGTAATGTCCCTGCTTGACAACGGGTGGGTAGTTAAGTACACAGCGGACTGGCCCTATTCAAAATGCTATGTCGTTAAAGATGGAACAGCAATCGCATCCGTGACAGAAACCACAAAAAATGGGATACCCTTCAATGTTACCGGGCAAAAGTATTATGTTGTCGAAGGCACGCTTCCCACAATCAGAAAGGTTGATAACTCCGCAAAAGTCGTAGAAATTGATAAGCTTCAGAGTACATACCTGCAAAAAGTGAGCCTTGTATGTGGTTTTGCGGCGGCTAAAGTTACGGACAGTACGGGAACGACCGTGTATTCATATTTGGACAGCAACGGAAAGCTGACGTTCCATGTGAAAGCAAGTACGGCGGAGAAATACACAATAACAGAGATTTCAACCACCGAAACTGTCACCAAAACCACCACAAAAGCCACCACCAAAACCACCAGCCGCAGCTACAACTACAAATATCAGGACTACTACCTGATCACCCCCCAGCGGGTCACCGACTGTACGCGCTATGTCAAGGATAACCTGGTGACCATCGAGTGCAAGGAGGCGGGCAGAAGGTCTATCAGCCTGCCGGTGGCTTCCATGGCGCAGGTCGCGGAGAAGGGCTACAGCATTCGGCTGAAACACGTGCAGATCGCGGAGATTCCCCTCCCTGCGGCCGCCCTCAAATCCGTGGCGCAGCCGGCCACGGGCACCACGGTGCTGCTGCACTACAAGTCCCTGAACCACAAAACCCTGACCACCGTGGGTCAGGCCTCCCTTAAGAGCCACCTGTCCCAGTTCCCGGGGGACAGCGCGGATCTTGCCTTCCTGCTGACGGCCACCAGTGACTCGGAGACCATCGAGGACCTCCAGAAGGGCACCATCACCCTGAAAATCCCCTTCATCGTCCTGCCCGGCACGGAAGAGATGGAGAACAGGGTCTATGCCCTGCAAAGTGAAAGCCTTTCCGAGGCCCGGGAGACTGCCGTAGCGGACGGCTGCCTGACCACGACGCTGCTGGACCTGACGGAGCACATGGTGTTCCAGGTGGGAGAGCCTGTGGAAACCACCGGGGAAACCACGGAAGCCACCGTTGAAACCACCGTGGAGACCACCGAGGAGACCACCCAGCCGGAAACGGAGCCGGAGACCACCGCTCCCGCGGAGCCGGTGGAAACGGCGAAAAAGGGCGGCGGCCTGATCATCGGTCTCAGCGTTGTGCTGGTGATCCTCTGCGGCGTGGTGGGATTCGTATTCCTGCGCAAGCGGTTCCGGAAATAACTGCCACATATCCTGAGGGCGGGTCATTGACCCGCCCTTCGGCGTGGGTCGGATTCTTTTTTCCGGGGCTTGAGAAATGGGTGAAAATGAAGTATAATCAATACCAAGACAATCGGGAATGAGGAAAGACAGATGATCGATCAGTTTGGACGAAGCGTCACCTACCTGCGTATATCCGTCACGGAGCTGTGCAATCTGCGCTGCCGGTACTGTATGCCGGCGGAGGGCGTGTGCAAGAAGAATCACGCCGATATGCTCACCGAGGACGAGATGATTCTGGCGGTGGAGGCCGCCGCCGCCCTGGGCATCACCAAGCTGCGCATCACCGGTGGAGAGCCGCTGGTGAAGAAAAATATCCTTTCCATCTGCCGCCGTGCGGTGGCAGTGCCGGGAATCCGGGAGGTGTGCCTGACCACCAACGGCATTTTGCTGCCCGAACTGGCAAAGCCCCTGAAGGAGGCGGGCGTAAGGAGGCTGAATCTGAGCCTCGACACCCTGAACCCGGAAAAGTACGCCTATATCACAAGAATTGGAAAATTGGAGGATTTTTGGGCCGGCTTTCACGCCGCGCTGGACGCGGGCTTTGAAAAAATTAAGCTCAACGCCGTGCTGATTGGCGGTTTCAACGACGATGAGATTGTCCCCCTGGCGGAACTGACCCGGCAGTATCCCGTGGATATGCGCTTCATCGAAATGATGCCCATGTGCGACAGCGCGGAATTCGGGGCCGAAGCCTATATTCCCTATACACGGGTGCTGGACACCCTGCCCGATGCCCGGCCTGTTCCAAAGGACGGCGGCGTTGCCAAACTCTACCGCTTGCCGGGGGCCAAGGGAAACATCGGACTTATCAGCCCGGTCAGCGCCCACTTTTGCGGCGAGTGCAACCGTATCCGTCTGACGGCGGACGGTAAGGTCAAGCCCTGTCTGCATTCGGGCGCGGAATATCCCCTGAAGGGCCTGGATTTTGCAGGGATGAAGGCCCAGCTGGAGCGCGCCATTCTGGGCAAACCCCAATGGCACGGTAGTTTGGACGCCGCCCACCGCTCCGGCGCGGGCCGGAACATGAATCAGATCGGAGGTTAATCATGTCGGATTTTACCCATTTTAACGATCAGGGCCGGGCAAAGATGGTAGACGTGGGAGAAAAGCCCATTTCCCAGCGCACCGCCGTTGCCGCCGGGCGGGTGCTGGTGAGTGACCACACCTTCTCCTTAATCAAAAGCGGCGGCATGAAAAAGGGCGATGTGCTGACTGTTGCCCAGATCGCCGGGGTCATGGGGGCCAAGCGCACCCCGGACATCATCCCCATGTGCCATCCCATCCTGATGGACGGCATCAATTTGGAGCTTTCTCTGGACGAGGAGAGAAAAAGCGTGGAAATTCGGGCTACCGTTTCCTGCGGCGGACGCACCGGCGTGGAAATGGAGGCCCTCACCGCCGTATCCACCGCCGCCCTGACGGTGTACGATATGTGCAAGGCGGTGCAGAAGGACATGGTCATTACGGACATCCGGCTGGTTTCCAAAACCGGTGGTGTCCACGGAGATTACAAACGGGAGGAAACAGTATGAGCTATACAGCGGCGGTCATTACGGTCAGCGACAAGGGCTACCGGGGACAGCGGGAGGACACCAGCGGCCCCAACCTTGTGAAGATTCTCACAGAAAAGGGCTTTTCGGTCACTTATACCTCCATCGTCCCCGACGAGCCGGACATGATCAAGGAGCAGCTTGTCAAATGTGCCGATGAATTGAAAATCGCCCTGGTGCTGACCACCGGCGGCACGGGCTTTTCTCCCCGGGACATCACCCCGGAAGCTACCCTGGAGGTGGTGGAGCGGCTGACCCCGGGCATCCCGGAAGCCATGCGGGCGGAATCCATGAAGATCACCCCGAAAGGGTGTCTGTCTCGCAGCGCGGCGGGCATCCGGGGCAGGAGCCTGATCATCAACCTCCCCGGCAGCAAAAAGGCCTCCGCGGAGAATATTCTGGCGGTCATCGACCCGGTGGCCCACGGCCTGGATATGCTCTACAGCGAGGGTAGCGCCGACTGCGCGAAATCATAGAATATCATTTTCCGATACAACGGCGAATCCCGTTGTGTCCTGCGTGAAACGCACGGACCGCCAGCGTCGGCGAAACATACATGGACCGGGTATTTCGCGGCCATGCCGCTGACAGCAAGACCGCGGTTTTAACCGCTTTATGGAAAGCCGGAAAAATGTACAAATAAAAGAACTGTCCTTGCGAGGCAGGTGGCCGTGGTCACTTCCTCCGCAAGGACAATTTATTATCATCCAGGGATACCGCGATTGATACTAATTCTTAATTAAAAACTTCAATTATCCAATCTCTGCCAGTAATGCTGGA
>CAMGCA010000132.1 GCA_946011705.1 uncultured Clostridia bacterium
CTGCCTGCGGAGATCGTTTTCCTTGGAACCTATGAAAAGTGCCTTGAGATTCAGGACAAACTGAAAGACGGCTCTATGACGGAGCAGGAAGCAAAGGCTCTGGATGATGCCGAAAAACTGTACATCATCTCCGACAATACCTATCTGCATATCCAGCGGACGGATGACGGCTTTGACTATTCCCTTTATGACAAGGAAACCTCCAAGCTGATCGACGGCGGGCAGATTGACTCCCTGGAACAGCATATCTACTCCGCCTGTTTATCTGTCTGTAATCTTCATGGCCTTGACGGATATAAAGTCAAGTACGCTCCTATGGAGCTTTTGGAAACGCTGCAAGAAGCACAGACACCGAATACCCAGAGCCTCCCGCTTCCTGACCCTATCATTACCCCTGAAATGATGGAGTGGTATGGATACCATGACCCGAATATGTTCCCGCTGTCCAAGGATCGGGCTTTGGAGCTACTGGAACAGGATGCGCTTCTTTTCATGCTGTACCCCGACAATACCGATGAAATGGTAGTTGATTCTGAGGATGTTGTGAATCACGATGGGATCATTGGCATTACCCGTGAAGAATGGCAGGATATCCACGATTCCGTCCCTGCACGGGATGTTCACCAGCGTTTTCTGGATGCGCCCGGTGATGCCTACGCAATCATGCAGTTAAAGCAGGATGCTCCCCGTGAATTGCATTATTCCGCACTGGACAGGATTCCTGCGCCACCCGCTCCATCAAACTACGATGTGATTTACACCGGCCCCATTGTCTGCGAGCAAAGCCAAATGGCTACATTGGAGCGATTGTTTGAAATCTTCAATCTGAACCGTCCCGGCGACTTTACCGGGCACAGTCTCTCCGTGAGTGACATCGTTGCGTTGAAACAGGACGGTGTGGTATCGTACCACTACTGCGATAGCATCGGTTTCAAGGAGCTGCTGGATTTCCAGAAAGAGAACTACCTAAAGGCGTCGGAAATGTCCACGGAGGATGATTACGGCATGATCGACGGTATCATCAACAACGGCAAGCAGCCCACGGTAGCCGATCTGGAACAGCAGGCCAAATCCGATCAGCCTATTTCCCTGATGGATTTGGCTGATGCCGTCCACCGGGAGAAAAAGGCGTCTGTCCTTGAAAAGCTCAAAGATCAGCCGCAGCAGCCCCGGCGCAAATCCAAACCCCGAAAAACAAAAGAAAAGGAGCTTTGAACATGAAAGAGAATTTTACCTTTGAAGAACAGCAGCTCATGAGCATCTACAACCCCGGCACCCGTCTTGGGCTGATTCACGCCCTTGTGGAAATGCGTACCTATCTGGACATGGACGAGCAGGAACTGAAAGATCTGACGGACAGCGCCATCGCCAAGCTCAATACCATTACGGATGCCGAGTTTGATACGTTGGATTTGGTTCCCGACTTTGATTCTTGATTCATAAATGACAGTAGGTTCCAGAGCGTATTCCGGGATTGACTATTTGAACCCATTCTGTCAAGTAAAATTTTGACCTCCGATTTTGGGTAGAGTGTCGATTGACAGTCCCCCTAGAACATGATAGACTGTGAAAAGTTTGTGTTCAGGAGGAAAGACAAATGGAAAAGATTCTTGTGTACCTCGGTAGTGATCATGTCATTCAGCACCCCTCCTTCGGTGTTCGGGAAAAGATACTGAAACTGACCACCGACAGAGAGGCTGCTATCTCCCAAGCCTGTGAACAGGATGCTGCGGGTGTAATCAACTCCTATTACCTTGATCTGGATTCCTTGTCTGTCAAAACACCGGCGCAGCAGGTTATGGATGGGTTTGATGGATACGATGTTATGATGCCACAGGACGAATCTGCCTGCGATATTTCCATCTGTACAGAACATGCGCTGAACGCTCTGGTTTTCACGAACGCCTCTTTCGTGTGTCAATAGGACGATTCTATACTGTAAACCGTGGAGGAAACTATGGATACTGCGCAGAAAAAATCTTACTGGCTCCCTTGCCTAAACTGCGACAAAACGACAGATGTTAAAATACACGAAGATACTGTACTGATTAACTTTCCGCTGTATTGTCCGCATTGCGAGCAGGAGATATTGGTGAATGTCGTTCAGAGGAAAATTGCAAGGGCGGAACCCAAGGAATGATTTTCGCAACCGCATATGTTCTCATTACGCCCCATCTGGTAACAGACGGGGCTTTTCTTGTGGGGAAGATAGATAATGCCATGAATACATAGAACAGAATGTGATAGATACGGTTCCGTATTAAATAGCTCATTCTCAATGAGAGAAATAACCCCTATACTCAGTGTTGATAGCATCTAGTAGATAAGGGGTTGTATTCAATGGATATTGATTTCATTCTCACCGGGCAGCGAATCCGTGAGGCACGGAAATTCAGAGGCTGGACGGCAGATGTGCTTGCGGAGAAAGTCGGACTCGCCACAGAATCCCTACGCCACATTGAAAATGCTTCCAGCAAGCCTAGCCTTCAGACACTGTACAAGATTGCAACAGAGCTGGATGTATCTCTGGACTATATCACGGGGCGAACCTCAAACCTTTCTTCTGTACTTTCTGGCGATTGCAGTAAGGATTTTGGTTTGAGCGAAACACAAAGCCGCATGGTTCAAGACGTACTCAAAAGCATCATCCCGGTAATCACTGAGTATCTTTGACAGATGGAGCCATTACGACAAAGCCGTTACTGAAAGGTAGCGGCTTTTTCTCTTTGTCCCACAATTCGACAGCATTTGCACCAACCCCGTGCTATAAAGTATTTAATAGATACTATATCGTATCAATTAAATACATGGAGGGACTCATAATGTCAACGAGGAAGGTTTTGAAGGAAATGTTGGAGAACTGCTTGGGAGCAGCCTATCAGCAGGAAATCAGAAATCGCTATCAGCGCAATGTGGAAAAAGATGTTTATGGTGTTGAAGAACGCGAATATGACGCTGGTATTTCGGAACTGACAATCCTTTTTTCTCAAGAGCGACAGGCGCAGCTTGCCGAGTATGAGAAAACCTGTTCCAGACTGCGGGAATATGCCGCGAGATACGGTTTCCTTGCCGGTATCTATTGCGGCTTCAAGCAGTATTTCACATCAGCACACGAAGCAGACGGCGGCTTTACAAAGTATGTTTGTGATGAAATCCACAGGATGCCCAAAATGAAGCGGCACAGGGAGTATTACGCTGATATCGAACGCCGGAACAGTCTGGCCGAAGCGATGGAAACGGGCAGCACCAAAAAAACACAGTATCATATCGTATCCGTGGAGTGTGCGTGGGATCAGCGTTCCTACAGCGCTTCCATCGATGGCTTTTATCTGGGATATCATGCTGCGGTTGCCATCCTCGAGGAAATAGAGCCTTACAGTTTTCCTGCGCTGAAATTGGAGAGCAATATTCTCTGTATGGAACATCGTCTTGGTTACATCAAAACCCACGAAACACGATAATGATCTACCATCCACCCAAATCCCGTCTGACCACTCAGGCGGGGTTTTCATTAAAAATCACACAGGAAAGGAGACATCAAATTGGCATCCGTACTGCAACAATACCGCCAGTTGGCGGACCACATGGCCATGCAGATAACCGGCAGCTACCAGAGCTGGACAGATTTCTTGACCACCGCAGCCCGGTTATACAAGTACCCCTACCATGAGCAACTCATGATCTACGCCCAGCGCCCAGAAGCCACCGCCTGCGCGGACTACGAGCTTTGGAACAAGCGGATGGGGCGCTATGTTCGCCGGGGCGCAAAGGGCATTGCCCTTATCGACCACTCCGGGGACGCTCCGAAGCTGAAATATGTGTTCGATGTGGCAGATACCCGCAGCACCGAACGCTCCCGCAGCCCCTATCTCTGGGAATACCGCCCGGAGCATGAGCAGGCAGTTTCCGCCGCTTTGGAGGAACAGTTTGCCGTTCCCAATGATGGCAGCATCACAGAGCAGTTGGAGCAGATTTCCTCCGTCAAAGTCACAGAATATTTTCTTGCCCACCAGCAGGACATCCTCGGCATCGTTGACGGATCGTATCTGGAGGGGTATCATGACTATGACAAAGGCGTGGCATTCCTCAACGCAGCCACCGTCAGCACCACCTACGCCCTGCTGTCCCGGTGCGGGTTGGTAGAGGATGCCCACTTTGACCCGGAGGAGTTCATGCCGGTCTTTGACTTCAATACGCCACAGACGGTATATGCTCTGGGCAGTGCCGTCAGTGAGATCAGCGAAGAAGTCCTGCGCAGCATCGAAGTCACCATCAAAAAATACGAACGCGAAAAGCTGTCTGAAAGGAGCCAAGAAAATGAACGAACTGACCTACACCCGCAGCGGGGACTACTGGATTCCCAATCTGAGCCTGTCCCAGCAGGAGACACAGCCTCTGGGCAAGTATGGGAGGCTGCGGAAGAAGTACCTGCAGGAGCATCGCCCGGTGCTGTGGAACAGCCTGATCCTGTCCGAGAAGCTGTATCCCCATCTGAGGGAGATCGACGAAACGGCGAACAGCCGTCTGGAGCGGATGATGCCCGAACTGATGCGGTCGGCGGGGGTGACAGAAGCTCTGAAAGCCAGCGACCCTATGAAATGGGTGGGGCTGATGAACAGCCTGAAAGCCCAGGCCGAGGAAGTGATTCTGACGGAGCTGATCTACGCCTGACAGACGAACCCCCTATCCGGGGGGAACAATTCTCTTTCTTCCCCACGGAAGCCCAGCAAATAGCCTATATCGCAGAAGCGGAGAGTGCAGACATCGCACCCTCCGCTTTTTCCATGCCCCAGGAATATATTGACCAGTTTCTCCGCTACGGCAGCAACACGGAAAATCACCGCACACGGATTGCCATTGAATACGCCAAACAGCAGCCAATGGACGATCTGGTGGATTTTCTGGAAAAGACCTATCACGGCGGCTACGGCCTGCAATTTGACGGTACAAAGGTGTGCGCATGGTACGCCGAGGACGGTATGCACATCGCTTACGGCAGTACCGCGCGGTATGCCAGAAACGCCCAGATTCTCTCTTGGGAGGATGTGGCTGTCCGGGTTGGCCAGCTGCTGGAACAGGGGCAGTTTGCCACCAATGTGGAGCTGGCAGAGTGCGGGACCTTTGAAAAGCGCCAGCTTGCAGAGCAGCTTTGGTATATGTCCCACGACATGAGCGAAAAAGCTATTGAAGCCGGACATATGAGCATCGTCCGCTCCCTCCGGGGCGGCTTCCCGGAGGAAACGGAAAAGCTCATGGTTTTCCTGTCTGAGCCGGAATCCTATCAGGCGATTATGCGGCAGGTCTATGCCTTCCGCGATGCCTGCAATACGGATAAGGGTATGATGCGGTTTCAGATGTATCACCCCAGCAAGCTGATTCGCCCGCTGGAGGAATATACCCTTCCCCGGCAGGAATATGTCAGCGAGCTGGCAGAGCTGCCAGCGGCAAAGGGCTTCATCACTGAGGACGAGATCAATGAGCATCTGACCGGCGGGAGCAATTTTTCCGGAAGCAAGGGACGGATTTATGCTTTCTACCAGACACCCCACACCACAAATGAAAAGTTGGATTTTCTGAAAAATGAATACGGCATTGGCGGCGGAAATAACGCACTTTCCCGTAACTTTATGAGCCATGTCTGGACGGACGGGAAAGGCATTCGCTACGACAAGCCGAACTGCACACGGATTGAAGTGCCGTGGACAAAGGTGGTCAAATATTACGATGCCCTGATGGAATCCGGGAGATTCGCTCCCCCAGAGGAGCTGGAACAGCGTAATGATTCCAATGCAGTCATTGACAGTGAAATCGTTGAGGAAGTCCCGGCAATTCCCACATCCGAGCCAGCGCCGGTTTCGGAGGAAAAGGAGCCTTCTGATTGGGAGTACAATTCCATTAAGTCCGCCCACCCAGAGGATATTGTACTGTATCAGGTCGGGGATTTCTTTGAAATCTACGGGGAGGACGCCAAGCAAGCCGCCTCTGTTCTGGATTTGCACCTTGGCACCCGCCCGATCCCCACTGGCGGCAGAGTGGATATGTGCGGCATCCCGTCACATCAGCTGGAGCAGTATACCGAAAAGCTCCGTAATCAGTTTAGTGTGACCATTGCCGCCGTTGGTGAGGATGGTCAGCGAAACAGTTATTCCATGGGAAAGCTGAATCCAGAACCCCCTCGCCGGGATATTACACAATCCGACATTGACAAAGCCTTACAGAAATGGAATGGCAGCATCGACAGCAAACGCTCCG
>CAMGCA010000133.1 GCA_946011705.1 uncultured Clostridia bacterium
GGCCGGATGGGTACGCCCTGCTCATCGTAATTCTTTGGATCGGCGGCAGGGGTATCCCAACCGAACATGGAACCGGCTACCATAGCGGCTTCCTGTGCTTTGGTCACGCCATTGGCAGCATTGGCGGCGGTCACGCCCTCTCTGGGGGAAGTATCCTGCGGAAATATTCCCATGGGGGTATATCCCTTTTCGCCCTTGGTAATGACAATCATTTCTCCTGTGGATTCCAGAACACTGAAGCACTTCTCCGGGAGGGACGAACGCAGAGGAATCGTTTTCACACCATTGTGCTGCATCCGCTCTGCAAACTCACAAATGTGATAGAGATTGTTTCCAACCTCCAGATGGGTTTCATCGATATAGCGGCAGGTCTGCTCCAGGGTTTCACCGGAGGGAAGCGTCATGCGGATTCTGTCGCCGTCCGGAATCCGAAACAGCTCTTTATAGTCCGGCGTGATGAAACGGATGCCCTTTTCCGCTTGCCGCATGTGTCGGTCCAGCCATTGCCGGATGTAGCAATAGCAGTAAATGCTGTATTCGCCTCTGTTGGGATTCAGCCGCAGCAGATAGGAATAGTGCGGGGTATCTGCCCGGAAGCCATATTCGTTCCGATCATTGCCGAAGCTGCTGTCCCGGTGCATCCAGCAGTAGGCAGACAGGCTGCTCCGATTTTTCAGAATGCCCCCATACTGTTCATCCTCCCGCAATGCGTTGATAACTTCGTCGAACTCATGCTTGAAATCCTCGGACTTCAAATCTCCCCGGTGGTCATCCCAGCTTGAAAAAAACTGTTCGCCGCTGCTGCCGAAATCTCCACGAAGGTGCCCGATACAGCCGGTCTGGGACATAAGCTGCTGGGACTGGGAATAACTGTACATCTGCTCCGCTGCCGTCATGGGGCGCAAAGTCATTTCTGCTTCCATTTATCGCTCACGCTCCTGTTCTTTTTTGGATGTTATCGGAGGGATATCTCCGATAGCGGCGAGGTAATCAATCTCCTGCTCTGCTCTCTGGCAGAGGTCTTTCAGGGCTTCATACCGATTGCAGGTATAATGACCCCAGAAATAGTTGTCCCCATCCTTACAACGCCATGTGACATACATGTCCTTCTTAGGATGTTCCCCAAGCACGAACTCCGAATCTTTGACCTTGATGCTCTGGGTGATAATGTAGCCTGCACATTCCCGTTGCTCCATAATTCATCGCTCCTCTCTGTCTTTATGGGATTTCTGTCGGTGTTCAGTTCTGTATTGGTCAAGCCCCAGTGCCGCCCATTTGGGAAGCTGTGACAGTTCCAAGGTGCCAAGAATATCCTGCCGTTCAAACCGGGCTTCTTTGCCGGAGTACAGATCAACACAGAAGCAGGCAGAGCCACGGCTGTGGGGAGATGCCCCAAAGCCGCCGGTGCAGAGCTTGATCTGCTTGGTTGCCATCTGATACTCCCGGCGAAGTACCTCCGGCTTGATGACAACCACCTTTCCGTTCAGATTATCCTCGTGGGAAAGGGGCGTGCAGTCAGCTTTGGTCAGCGGGGTGGTGTCGATGCCCTGAAATTTGGGCTTGAACATTGCCACACGGGTTTTCTCCGCCTGCTGAGCCAGCCGCTTCCCATACAGCTTCGCAATCTCGCAGAAATCATCGCTGACCAGAACATCGTTATACAGTGCCACGATTTCATTCTGCTGGCAGAAAGCGCACATATAGCGCTCCTCCGGGAGGGCGTTCAGGTTTTCTCCGATCACCACCTCCTGATCGCCAATATGAAAAGACTGGATGATCTCATAATCACCCGCCATGCGTTTATCCATAATCTTCCTCCTGTTATACTCGTTCGCAGATTACCAGATACCGCTGTTTCCCGCCGCTGGCGTAGGGGTGGCAGGTCAGCAGGGTCAGCAGCTCCCGCCCCGGCTGAATCAGAATCTCCTCCACCTGGTAGGGATATATGATCTTGATTTCTGCTACCCGGTAGGTGAGTTGCCCCCAGAGATTCGTGATCGTAACGGTATCGCCAATCTGCAATTTATCAATGTAGCGGAAATAGCTGGCACCGCCATATCCCCGATGCCCCGCAATCACGCAATTGGTATTCGCACCGCCGATGGGCAGGCTAGTCTGGCTTAGGTGTGCAGCTCCGTCTGCCATGTGCTGGTTGGTAGCACCCAGATAAATAGGCATTTCCAGCTCCATTGCCGGAATGGTAATGACTCCAAAGACTTCCTCTTTCAGTCCGTAGTCCGCCAGCCGGAAGCTGGGCTGCTGATAATCCAGTTTGCAGGATAGCCCCGACTGCCCTTGCTTAAAGATTTCTTCATTGTAGGCAGTCATGTCCTCCCAAAGCTCAGGGTAAAGCCGTTGTTCGGATGGCTGCGTGGAATCGGGAATCACAACGCTGGTGGTAGACTGTGTTTCCTTTTGCTCCTGGAAGGTCTGGACGGTGCTTTCCATTTCCCGCTTCACCAGAAACCCTTGTGCATATGGGTAAGAGAAAACTGCCAGTCCCACCAGAAACAGGACAACAAGCACAGTTCTTTGCAGTCCCTTACCCATGATGCTGTCTCCTACACTCCAATTTCCAGATGAGAAACAGGAGCATCGCTGCCAGTAAAAATCCAGCCACTACAGCTAGACCGATTTCCAGCCCCCGGAGGTAATACTGCATCCAGTGGGAACCAGTGCTGCCTGACGCTTCCGTCTGCTCAGCAATCTGTTCTGCTTCCTCATAGGGAATCCGGGATGCAGTTACCAGCAGCCGATGGGTATTGATTCCGTAGGGGGTGCAGGTCACAAGGGTGCAGCAATCTTCCCCCTCCCAGATACCCAGCAGGCTGGTATCGCTGGGAAGAACTGTATTGATTTCTGATACCTGATACGCCAGAATTTCATCCAGCACATACAGATAGAACACATCCCCGATGCCCAACTGCTCCAAATCCGTGAACATGGTCTGGGACGCCATGCCGCTGTGCCCGGAAAGAATGCTGTGGGTGCTGGCTCCGCCTACCGGCAGGGAGCTACCCAGCAGATGCCCCACGCCTTTGCTCAGGGAACTGTCCCCGGTTCCGTGATAGATGGGCAGGTGGACATTGATTTTCGGGATTTCAATATAGCCCATGATTCCGTCCCCGGAGAGGTTGAGAATGGAATCATATTCTTCAGACGCAGATTGCAGGGCTTCCTGGGTATATCCTCCCTCTGTTGTGGTTCCGGGAAGAAGCGTCTGGTTATATGCAGCCGCCTTTTCCCGCTCCTGCACCAGTACACTGTTGTCTGTCTGGGCGATGACTTCCTGGTAGGCGGTGAATATCTCTGACGCATACTTTCGGTTTACATAATTACTAACAACTGGATACAGTGTCAAACCAAGTGCGGCAAGGAACAGTGCCGCTCCAAAGCAGATAACAAGAATTCTTCGTTTCATAGTAATCACCCATTCGGGAAGCCCCGGAAGTGTTGGCTTCCGGGGCTGTCCTTGTATCATCAGGAGTTACGCTTCTTGCGCAGGGTCAGAACGATCATGCCCGCAGCGCCAGCCATCAGGAGAATACCCACGATGGTGAACATCATAGTTCCGTTATCGCCGGTTTCAGGGAGGTCAAAGCCACGGGTGTTGACCACGGTCAGAGGTGCTTCCGCATTGGCGCTGCCATTGTCTTCCAGCATGGTCACGGGATTGCCGTCCACCTTGGCAGATGCGGTCAGCAGATGATGCTCCACGCTTCCGTCCACATCATCACAGAGGGCAGCCGTTTCCGCCTGGGAAATGACCACTTCAATGTCCTCTTTCAGCAGCGTGTAGCCGTTGTCAGTACGGACTTCGGTGATACAGTAGGTGTCATCTTCCAGACCCTTTACAACTACCTTGCCGGAGGAAACAGGAATGAAATGGGTAGCGTCTGCTTCATTGGCAACATGGTCATTCACATAGTAAACACCCTCACTCTCGTTCAGCGCTGCCTTGACATAGTAATTGTCGGTTTCGTTGTGAAGGATGAATTCAACCTTGGAGAAGTCACCGTTGCCATCGCTGAATTTCTTGGTCAGATCAATGCCGTAGGTGTAGAGATGGCAGTCATCCGCCAGCATATCGGAGTAGTTGGTAGAAGTGCGCTTCCAGGTCAGGACTACATCGTTGGGGTTGCCATTGTCACCGTAGGCAACGGAATTGTCGCTGTCCAGCTTGGCGGCGTAGGTGCTGCGCAGGGTCAGGTCGGGATAGCCGGAATTGACCATACCGGCAGCGGAGTAGACAGCCTTGGAGGTGTTGATTTCCGTCAGTCCGGTCTGCGTCATGGCGATGGTCATGGTTTCGCCAGCATCAACGGAATTATAGGAAGCGGTGAACTTACCGTCCGCCTCCGTCCACTTGGCAACGGAATCGGTGCCGGTGCTATCCGTGAAGAACTCCAACACCACATCGCCCTTGGCGTAGGTCACACCCTTGGACAGAGTATCAACGAAGGTGTAGGTGGTCAGGTAGGTGGATTCGGAGGTAATGGCGGGCAGGGTGGAAATGATCTGGTACTCAACGGTATCGCCGCCGGATGCGGTGCCGGTGTGGGCAAAACCATCGGTAATGCCGGAGGTGCCATTGTTCTTGCCGGTATCCGCAGCCTGCTCCCGCAGGGTCTTTTCCAGAGTGGGGTCGCCGGTCTGGTTCTTGGGATAGACGGTTACATCATAAACCCAGCGGGTGCCGCCATCGGTGGCATTGGTGCCGTTCACGGAGGTCATGGGCAGGGAAATCAGGAAGGGGTCGGTGGTGGACACGACATTTTCGGGAACCTTAGTTTCCACGATGAGGTACAGACCCAGCGCCAGATTCTCCGCCTTGGTTTTACCGAAGGAATCCGTCAAGGGCATGGCAGTACCACCGATGGCAGCGATATACTGCTCCATAGCGTTCTTGACCACGGTGGAATTGGCAGTCAGGGCAGCAGACAGGGCATGGATCAGCACATCGGACTGATAGAAATATTTGGCAGAATCCAGAGCATCCGCATTGGTATAGCGCTGTGCGCCATTCTCCAGACCCAGCGCTTTCAGGAAGTCCGCGCCCTGTACCTTGTCGATGGCATACAGCACCTCTACATGGTTGTCGGTTCTGTTATCTGCGGTGGACTCGGTGAACTGGACGATATCCGCTACTTTCACAAAGCTGTACTCCACGCCTTCCAGGGCATAGTTCTTCATGGTTTCGTTGACACCGCTTTCATCGGCAACGCCGGTGGAGACATAGGAGCTGTCCCAGATACCGGCATTTTCGCTGCCAGTCAGATCGTACTTGAAGATGGTCAGAGAACCCTTCTGGGATTCGTCGATGGGAGCGTCCGCGACTTCGGCGGCAGATACGGAGATGGCGCTGCCAAAGCACAGCACCAGAGCCAGACACAGGGCGATAGCTTTCATAATCTTGGTTTTCATATTCTTAGATTCCTTTCAGAGTAAAAATGTTGTTTTCGGTTTGTATTTGGGCAGCAAAAAAGCCAGGGGGAATCCCTGGCGCAGTAGAATCTTCGGTTCATGACATTACCACCGTTTCTTTTTGTAGGAGATCAGCAGCAGGATGGCACAGACAGCGGCGCAAACAAGCTGCATGATTCGCAGGATAAGCCCGGTGCTTACACCGGTATCCGGCAGGGAGAAGCCCTTGGCATTGACTACCTGTAAGGATACTTGAAGATCATCCACAGGAAGCTGCCCTTCAAAGGCATACCCTTTCAGGAGTTCATATCCGTTGGGGGCTTCCAGCTCTGTCACTCGGTAATGGAGGCCCGGATAGAGATTGTCCCAGACCAGCAGGCCGTCCTCACTGGAGGTCAGCGTACCATCTACCAGAGCAGAATTGGAGCAGCCGCCCCGAACAATGGTTTTGGAGTAGGTCACGGGATACCACAGGGAACCCTCTGCGCTCCATTCCAGAAGGAAGGTTGCCCCGGCAAGGTGTTCCCCGGCGGTGTCGATTTTCTCAATGGTGATTTTCCCGGAACGCAGGGCATTGGTGAAGAATACCTCGGCAATCTCGCCCTGTTTTACGGTGACAGTCTGTGGGTTATCCCCCTTGCACTCATACAGGCTGTCCTCCGGCAGAAGCTCCTCTATGGTGTAGATTCCGGGCAGCAGATTCCCGGTCAGAATAAAGCCATCCTCATCGGTGGCAATGGGAGAGCCGTCCAGATTCTTACCTTCGGGATCCGTAATCTTGAACTGCCAGCCTTCCAAAGAACCGCCGCCCTCCAG
>CAMGCA010000134.1 GCA_946011705.1 uncultured Clostridia bacterium
CTTGGGCGCATGGATGGGGAGTTCTCGGCGACACCGGCGGTGAAGACCAGGCAGTCGAGACCGCCCAAAGCGGCGGAGTAGGAGCCGATATACTTGCGAACCTCGTAGGCGAACTTGTCCAGAGCCAGCTGGCAATCCTCGTTACCCTTCTCAGCCTCGCCCTCGATGTCACGGAAGTCGGAGGACACGCCGGACAGAGCCAGCACACCGGACTTCTTGTTGAGCATATTCAGGCACTCGTCAGCGCTCATGCCGTACTTGTTCATGATGAACTGCACCACAGCGGCATCCAGATCGCCGGAACGGGTGCCCATGGGAACACCGGCCAGAGGGGTCAGGCCCATGGAGGTATCCTGGCACTTGCCGTCCTTCACAGCGGACATGGAAGAGCCGTTGCCCAGATGGCAGTTGACCAGCTTGATGTCCTTGCGGCCCATCAGCTCAATGGCACGCTTGGTGACATACTTGTGGGAGGTGCCGTGGAAGCCGTAGCGGCGGATGGAGTCATTCTTGTAGTACTCGGTGGGGATGGCGTAGCGGTAAGCAACGGGAGGCATGGTCATATGGAACGCGGTGTCGAACACAGCGACCTGAGGGGTGGTGGGCATAACAGCCTGGCAGGCGCGGATACCCATCAGGTTGGCGGGGTTGTGCAGGGGGCCCAGAGGAATGCACTTCTCGATGGCGGCAATAACGTCGTCATTGATGATGCAGGAGTCAAAGAACTCCATGCCGCCGTGCAGAACCCGGTGGCCCACAGCATCGATCTCGTCGGTGGACTTGATGACGCCGTCCACAGGGTCAACCAGAATGGCCAGAACCGCCTGAATGGCCTCGGAGTGGGTGGGCATAGGGATGTCCTTGACAACCTTCTTGCCGTTTGCGTTGTGGGTCAGGCGGCCGTCGATGTAGATACGCTCGCACAGGCCCTTGGCGGACACCACACCGGTATCAGGATCCATCAGCTGATACTTGAGGGAAGAAGAACCGGCATTGATAATCAGAATGTTCATGGGAATCTGCCTCCTAAATTTTTTTGTTTTCTTGTTGTGCTCTTTATGATATGATAACCATAGCTAGTTGTATTATATTGCATTTTTCCAAAATTCTCAACCCCTGAAACGGAAAAATTTCGCGAAGGAGGAAAAATTTCCATGAATGTGGGAATTGTCTGCGAATATAACCCCTTTCACCGGGGACACCGGAAGCAAATTGGCATCATTCGGGAGAAATTCGGGGCTGAAACCGGTATTATCTGCGCCATGAGCGGCAATTATGTCCAGAGAGGGCACCCGGCAATTTCTGATAAAACCCTTCGCGCGGAGGCCGCCCTGCGGTGCGGGGCGGATCTGGTGGTGGAGCTGCCGGTGACAACCGTCCTTTCCTCGGCGGAAGGCTTCGCTTCCGGCGGTGTGGCGGTGCTGTCCAAACTCTGTGACGGGCTGTGCTTCGGTGCGGAGACTGCCGCCCCTGATCTTCTGGAGCAAACGGCTCAGGCACTGCTCAATGCGGATTTCCCGCCCCTGCTGCGCCGGGAGCTGGACAAGGGCCGCTCCTTCCCTGCCGCCCGGCAAACTGCGCTGGAAGCCATGGGGCTTTCCGGGAAATTGCTGGAATCACCCAACAATATTCTGGCTGTGGAATACTGCAAGGCCATTATTCGCCAGGCTTCGCCCATGAAGCCCTTACCCATTTTTCGGGCAGGCAGCTATCACGCGGAGAAAGCAGATTTTGAAAACCCTTCCGCCACATCTTTGCGTCTGCGGCTGCAAAAGGGACTGGATATCTCCGCATACCTCCCGGAAGGGGCGGGACAGGTTTTCGCGGGAGCGCCCATCCACACGCTGGAAGCCGGGGAACGGGCGGTTCTGGGAAAGCTGCGTACCATGTCGGAGGCAGAATTTGAAGCTCTGCCCTTTGGCACTGAGGGTCTGTGGCGCAAGCTCATGCGTGAAAGCCGCAGCCAGGCCACGTTGGAAGACATCGCCTCCGCTGTCAAATCCAAGCGTTACACCCGCAGCCGCATTGACCGGATGATTCTGTGCGCCTACTTGGGCATTACCGCCGAAATGATGAATACGGATATTCCCTATGTCCGGGTACTTGGTTTCAGCAACCGGGGCCGTGAAATCCTGAATGGCGCGAAAAAGAGCGGATTCTTTGTCAACGCCGGTCAGCCGGTTATCCACCCGCTTTGGGAACTGGAGCAGAAATGGGACGATCTGTACGGTCTGTTTCAGGAGGGCACGCCCGGCAGGCCCGGGGGAGCGAAAAACAATCGGGTCATTTACCTGCCCTGAGGATTGTTCACAAATCCGATATAGACTTTTGATACTTTTGCTGATAAAATGAACCCACACTACAATTGGAGGTCACGGCATGAAAAACCTTCGCAGACAATTTGAGCTTTACTGTTATAAAAACCGGAATAAAGGCATCCCCAACCTGATGCTCTACATCGTCCTGGGCACCGCCGTGGTGTACGTCATGAGCCAGATCGCGGGAAACACCTTCCTGTACTACCTGCTGTGCTTTGACCGGACGGCAATTCTCCACGGGCAGATCTGGCGGCTGATCACCTACCCGCTGACCTACAGCGCAGGCAACCTGCTGCTCACCGCCGTGGTGCTGTTCTGCTATTATTCGCTTGGCCGGGCCATGGAAAACATCTGGGGTACCCTGCGGTTTAACCTGTACTATCTGTCCGGCGTGGTGATGATGGATGTTTATTGCATGATTTTCGGCGGCGCGGCGGATGTGTCCTATCTGAACATGAGCCTGTTCCTGGCTTACGCCACTCTGTTCCCCGACGCTACCTTTCTGCTGTTCTTCATCATCCCCGTCACGGGCTGGATTTTTGCCCTGATTGATCTGGTGCTGGTGCTGGTGGGCCTCATCACCTACCCCTTTCCCTACAACCTGTTCTCCGTCATCTCCCTTGCCAACTACTTCCTGTTCTTCGGCAAGGATGTGCTGAACGTGATCCCCATGTCCTGGCGGGCCAACGCCGCCCGACTGCTGCGTAAAAAGCCCCCGGTGCAGAAAAAAGCCAAGGTGATCCATTTTGACGCCGGCTCCTACGAGGCCAGTCACGCCACCGTACAGGCTCCCTACACCCACAAGTGCACCGTCTGCGGGCGGACGGATGTCAGTAACCCCGAGCTGGAATTCCGCTACTGCTCCCGGTGCAGGGGCTACTACTGCTACTGCCAGGATCACATCAACAATCACACCCATATCCAGTAAACCACGGGACTGTTAGAAAAGTCATCGTTCTCCTTTCACTGCACACTTTTTCCATAGAAAAGTATGGTAGTTTCAGTAAAAAGTGGAACGGATTGCCACACCAGTGTGCGCACTGGTTCGCAATGACAGGCTTTTTAACAGTCCCGTCTGTTCTCTTTCCCAAGGCGGCGCATAGGATGTTCCATACATCTGCATTTGAGGTGGTACTATGGAACAGACTGCAAATCACATTATTCTCCGGGGCTCCCTTGCCTCCATGCCCCAGTTCTCCCATGAAAACCACGGGCGGCGGTTTTTCCGCTTTCTGCTGGAGGTTCCCCGGCTGTCCGGAGCGGTGGACGTGCTGCCGGTGATCGCCCGGGAGGATGTGCTCAACGCCATGGATCTGTCCGACGGGGAGATGCTCACCATCTCCGGGCAAGTGCGCTCTCACAACGTCCGGGAGGACGGCAGACGGCGGCTGCTGATTTTCGTGTTCGCCAATCTCATTGTCTGCGAGGACGGGGAGCCGCTGAACGACGTGGTGCTGGAAGGGCCACTGTGCCGGGAGCCTACTTACCGGAAAACCCCTCTGGGCCGGGAAATCTGCGATGTCATGCTGGCGGTGCCCCGGGCCTTCCGGCGGGCGGACTACCTGCCCTGCATTTTGTGGGGCCGCACCGCGTTGGAATGTTCCCGGTTTCATACCCGGGATATCCTTCGAATCGCCGGACGGCTGCAAAGCAGGGCCTATACCAAGGTCACGGAGACCGGCAGCGAGGAACGAACCGCCTATGAGATTTCCGCCCTCACCGCGGAGCGAATCCTGCCGGAAGCGTAAAATATCTGTTGTCTTTCTACCGAATCCATGATATAAAGAGAAAAAAGAAAAAGGAACGATGGCTATGGAAGAGAAAGTAAACGCCATTATTGACATTCTGAAGCAGCGCTACCCCGACGCCCTGTGCGCCCTGCACTATGGCAAGGACTACGAGCTGATGATCGCCGTGCGGCTGTCCGCCCAGTGCACCGACGCCCGGGTGAATCTGGTAACGCCGGCGCTGTTTGAAGCATACCCCACGCTGGAAGCCATGGCAAACGCGGATATTTCCCATGTGGAAGAGCTGGTACACTCCTGCGGCTTTTACAAGCACAAGGCCCGGGATATTGTTCTGGGCTGTCAAATGCTGCTGAACGACTACGGTGGGAAGGTGCCCGGCACCATGGAGGAGCTGCTGAAAATTCCCGGTGTAGGCCGAAAAACCGCCAATCTGCTGCTGGGCGACCTGTATCAGGCCCCGGGAAGCGTGGTCTGCGATACCCACTGCATCCGCATCTGCGGGCGGCTGGGGCTTTCCCACGGTAAGGAGCCGGAAAAGGTGGAAGCCCAGCTGCGCTCTATCCTACCGCCGGAGGAAAGCAGCGACTTCTGCCACCGTATCGTCCTGTTTGGCCGGGACTGCTGCACCGCCCGGAACCCGGACTGCGGAAATTGCCCCCTGAGCCTGTACTGCCGGGAATACAACCCGGAAGCGTAGCAAGCATAACACCTCCCCTGTCCGCATAGGCTGTGGACAAGGGAGGGATTTTTGTTGCGCAGAAAGCTTCCGATGTTTTACTCCGCTCTGCTGCTCACCGGGGTCAACCTGCTGCTGCGGCTGGCGGGGACTTCCTTTCAGGTCTATCTCTCCGGGCGCATCGGCCCCGCCGGTATTGGTCTGCTGCAGCTGGTTTTGTCCGTTGGCTCCTTTGCCATGGTGGCGGGCATTGCCGGTGTGCGGACGGCAGCCATGTATCTCACCGCCGAGGAGCTGGGCAAAAAAAGGCCGGAAAACGTGACGCGGATTTTGTCGGCCTGCTTCCTGTACAGCATTCTTTGCAGCGGCGCTGTTGCCTTGTTTCTATACCAAATGGCACCACGTCTGGCGCAGCACTGGATTGGAAACCCGGAAACCGTCCCGGCTCTGCGGCTGCTGGCAGCGTTCCTGCCCGCTTCCTGCCTGTGCGCCGTGATGACCGGGTACTTCACCGCCGAAAACCGAATCGGAACTCTGGCGGCGGTGGAGGTCTGCGAGCAGCTGTGCTCCATGGGACTGACCCTGCTGGTGCTGAAATACTGGGCAGGGCACGATGCCGGACGGGCCTGCCAGTGCGTCATTTTCGGCAGCTTTGCCAGCGGCTGTCTGACGCTGTGCACGCTGGTGCTGCTGAGAAACCGGGAGCGTCCCAAAACCGGTGCTTCCTTTCCCATTGGAAAACGGCTTCTTCAGGCCGCAGTTCCTCTGGCGCTGGCGGATATTTTGAAATCCGGTATCAACACCGTGGAAAATCTCATGGTTCCCCGGCGCCTTGCCAGAAATCCCCTCATTTCCGACCCGCTGGCCAGCTTCGGCACCGTCTGCGGCATGGTGTTTCCCATTCTCATGTTCCCGGCATGCATTCTGTTCGGGTTGGCGGAGCTGTTGATTCCGGAGCTTGCCCGGTGCGCCGCCGCGGGGAGCAAGGGGCGCATCCGCTACCTGACCCGGCGGGGACTGAAAATCGCCATGCTCTACGGGCTTACCTTTTCCGGTCTCATGTATCTGCTGGCGGACACCCTGTGCCTTCGCTTTTACGGCAACGCGGAGGCGGGGCGGTATCTGCGGCTGTACGCGCCCCTGATTCCCATGCTGTACTGCGACGCCATCACCGACGCCATGACCAAAGGGCTGGGCCAGCAGAGAGCCTGCGTCCGCTACAACATTCTCACCTCCGCCATGGACGTGACTTTTCTCTATATTTTGCTGCCAAAATACGGGATGGAGGGGTATTTTGTCAGTTTTCTTGTAACCCATCTGGTGAATTTCATGCTCAGCCTTAGGCGGCTTCTGAAAATTACCTGGGAGCGAATCCCGGCGCAAACCCCAATA
>CAMGCA010000135.1 GCA_946011705.1 uncultured Clostridia bacterium
GCATGGCGGGGCTGATCTTGCTCATGTCCAGCCCCGAAAGATCGTGGTCGGAGCCGGTGCCGGTGAAGGTCTTCACGGTTTCGGCGCTGAGAATATGCTGCTCCGGCAGAATATGGCGGTATGCCCACAGCCGGGACACCTCCTCGAAGCATCCGGGCAGGGCGCTGAGCCGCCGGGTGGGGGTGCCCACCGCCACATACCAGCTCAGCTCCGGCCCAAAGGTCTGATACAGCTGCCGCACCTTGTTGACGCACCGGCTGACGATGGCCTCCATATTCTCCTGCCGCCCCAGCAGCAGCACGGCGTAGCTGGTCAGATTCCAGCGGAACAGGATATACTCCGGATGCTTGAGAAAATAGGACACCATTTCATCCCGGATTCTGGCCCCCTGCTCCGAATAAGTCTCAGTGTTGCTGCTCTCCGGCACGGCGGACACCAGCGCCAGGTCATAGACCTGGGCACGCAGATCGAGATCCAGCTTTTCCGCCTGCTCATAGATCTCCTGTACACTCAGCTGTCCCGCCACAATCCGCTCCAGAAAGCGGCGGCGGGCGTACTGCTCGTAGTCCTGGGCCTCCTGGCGGAACTGAGCCAGATAATTCTGCTGTGCCCGCTCCCCCTGAATCTTCTCCCGCACCTCCTGCAGCACCGTCATCAGGGTGCTCTTGGTGATGGGTTTCAACAGGTACCGCTCCACGCCCAGCCCGATGGCCGTCTGGGCGTACTCAAAATCGTCGTAGCCGGAGAGGATGATGACCTTCATCTGTGGGAATTCCTGCAATACCAGCTTGCTCAGGGCCAGCCCGTCCATGAAGGGCATCCGGATATCGGTGATCAGCACGTCAGGCTTTGCCTGCTGGATCAGGGGCAGGGCCATCTCCCCGTCGCCGGCCTCGCCCACAAAGGTATAGCCGCACTGGGCCCAGGGCATGGTATCCCGGAGGGTCTCCCGGATGATGGTCTCGTCCTCTGCCAAGAATACGCGCAGCATGGTTTTCTTCCTCTCAATAAAAATGCTTTAATTGATAATTGACAATGAACAATTGACAATTATTGTATCCCTTCGGGATGGATAAAAACAGAAATCAATAAGGCACAATTCTTCCACATCGTCCCGCAGGGGCGACATCATTGTCAACTGTCAACTGTCAATTGTCAATTTAATAACGCTATCTCGCAATATCCCGCGCCACATGGACGCCGCTGGCGGAGGCGTGGGACAGGGAGTGGGTAATGCCGCTGCCGTCGCCGATGATATACAGGCCGGGATAGCGGCTCTGTAGCTTTTCGTCCACTTCCACTTCCATATTATAGAACTTGACCTCCACGCCGTAGAGCAGGGTGTCGTCGTTGGCGGTGCCGGGGGCCACCTTATCAAGAGCATAGATCATCTCAATAATGCCGTCCAGAATCCGTTTTGGCAGCACCAGGCTCAGGTCGCCGGGGGTGGCGTTGAGGGTGGGGGTCACAAAGGACTCCTCGATGCGGCTGGGAGTGGAGCGGCGGCCCCGGATCAGGTCGCCGAACCGCTGGACGATGACGCCGCCGCCCAGCATATTGCTCAGGCGGGCGATAGACTCGCCGTAGCCGTTGGAATCCTTGAAAGGCTCGGAAAAATGCTTGGCAACCAGCAGGGCAAAGTTGGTATTTTCCGTCTGCCGGGCCGGGTCTTCGTAGCTGTGGCCGTTGACGGTAATGATGCCGTTGGTGTTCTCGTTGACCACCGCGCCTTTGGGGTTCATGCAGAAGGTGCGCACTTTGTCGCCGTACTGTTTGGTACGATAGACGATCTTGCTTTCGTACAATTCGTCCGTCAGGTGGGCGAAAACCTCCGCCGGAAGCTCCACCCGGACGCCGATGTCCACACGGTTGGATTTCGTGGGAATCTCCAATTCCTTGCAGACCTTCTCCATCCACTTGCTGCCGCTGCGGCCCACGGAAATAATACATTTTTCGCAGGTGTACGCGGCATTCGCGCACTGAATCACATAGCCGCCGTCAACAATTTTCACCGTCTCCACCGGGGTGTCAAAGAAAAAATCCACCTTATCCCGCAAATAAGCGTATAGGTTTTCCAGCACCACATAGTTGATATCCGTGCCCAGATGCCGCACGGAGGCATCCAGCAGGTGCAGGTCATACTGGATGCAGGCCTTCTTGAACTGGGTTCCGGCGGTGGAGTAAAGCTTCGTCCCCGCGCCGCCGTAGCGCATATTGATCTCGTCCACATAGCGCATCAGCTCCAGGGCCTGCCGCTTGCCGATATACTCATACAGCGTACCGCCGAAGTCGTTGGTAATATTGTATTTTCCATCGGAAAAGGCACCCGCGCCGCCGAAACCGCTCATGATGGAGCAGCTCTTGCAGCCGATGCAGGTCTTGATTTTCTCCCCATCGATGGGGCAGCGGCGGCGGGCGTGGCCCGCCTCAAAAACCGCGATGCGCTTGTCCGGACAGCGCTGGGTCAGCTCGTAGGCGGAAAAGATGCCGCCGGGGCCCGCGCCAATGATAATCACGTCATAATTCATGGTGTTCCTCCAAATTCTGTGCATACTCAACAGTTCATACTGCATCTTACGCATTCAGTATAGCCCATCTGCCGGAAATATGCAAGGGCAGAAAACAGCATCCCCAGGGGGGGCACCGTCTACCACTGTCATTGCGAGGAGCGCAGCGACGTGGCAATCCGTACTCCTCTTGGTACCGGGTACGTTATCGAACGTTGAAAAGGGGAACGGATTGCCACACCAGCGTGCGCGCTGGTTCGCAATGACAGCCAATGTTGACTATGGTGTCTTCAGTTGATGACATTACCCCCTACGAAGAGACATCAAAAAATCGGGGCGCTCCGTCAGGAACGCCCCGAAAGGTTATTTCTTTGCTGCCTTCAAACGCTTTTGCAGCCAGTCCTTGCCGTCCACGAACCGGGCCACGATGAAGCTTGCCACATAGTCGCCGGCGGCGTTGACCATGGTGGCGGGGGGGTCTACCAGATTGCCCAGGGCCAGGGCCATGGGATAGGCAATGGCCATCTGCTCCGGGAAGAACACGGTGCACAGGGCCAGCTCGCCGGTGCCGCCGCCGCCGGGAATGCCGGACATGGCAACGGAGGAGAACACGGCCACGATGATGGCGAGAATCGCCCGTCCGGTGGAGAAGTCCTGACCGAACATACCGAACAGGAACGCCACCTTCAGAATGGCGCTCATGGCGCTGCCGTCCATGTGCATAGTTGCGCCCAGAGGCAGCACGATGTTGCTGATGTCCTTGCTGATGCCGGTTTCTTCCGCGGCCTCCAGGTTGGTGGGGATGGTGGCAACGGAGGAGCAGGTGCCGAAGGACACGGCGGCAGGCTTAAACAGGTGCTTCCACATGACCTTTGCCGCCCCCTTACCGCCGCCGAACCGGGCGTAGATGGGGAAGAACACGAACATATAGGCAAAGCACAGGCCGTAGTAGACAAGCAATGTGCGGCTGTAATCGCCAATCAGCTCCGGGCCGTAGGTGGCAACCAGATTGGCAAAGAAGCCGAAGAAGCCGATGGGGGCATAGTAAGTAATAATCTGCACCGCTTTGAGAATGCAGGCAGTGATATCCTCCAGAAGCTTGGCGGTCATGGTTTTGGAGCCGCCCTGCATCTGGATACCGAAGCCCACGATGACAGCGAAGACGATGAGGGGCAGAATGGCCCGGCGGCTCAGCAGCTCCACAAAGTCGGGCTTGGTGAAGAAGTTCACCAGCATATCGCCGATGCCGATGACACTTCCCGCGTCCGCCTCGGGAACCTCATAGGTGCCGGTGATCACAGGGAAGACCCGCATCACCACATACATGATGATGGCGGCGATGCCGGCAGTGACGAAGAAGGTAGCCAGGGTAACACCCATGACCTTGCCGGCCTTTTTCGCCCCGGGCATATTGGCGATGGCGGAGGCAATAGAGCAGAACACCATGGGAACCACCGCGCAGAACATGAGGTTGGTGAAGATGGTGCCCAGCGGTTCCAGCGCCGGCGCCGCCTGGGGGAACACCAGGCCCGTGATGCAGCCGGCGACAATGCCCACCAGCATACAGATGAGGAACCCGTAGTTCTTGAAGAATTGTTTCATACTTGATACTCCCTTTCCAAATGTAACCCCTGAACCACACCGTATTTTCGGTCTGTTTTCAGGGAAAACCGGCTGGTCAATGCCGGTTATTTACCTGATCCGGAAAAGCCGTAAACAAATCCGGTATCTATGGCGCTGCCGTGAACCACGATTGTACAAAGATAGCAAAATTCTGTGGAATTGTCAATGAAGCATTGCAAAGCAAGACAAAATTTGATAAAATATTTTCTAGTCTATAGCCTGTTTGTTATTATCTATCCCCTATGCGCATAATGATTCCCTAATTATATGTGGATTCAGGTGAGATCATGAACAAGAAACACGATTATATTGCCGTATTTGATTCCGGCGTAGGCGGCATCAGCGTGCTGCGGCATCTGGTGCGAATTCTGCCGGGAGAGCGGTTTGTCTACTATGGCGACTCCGCCAACGCTCCCTACGGCAGCCGCTCCACGCAGGAGGTCCGGGCGCTGACCCTGGCGGCTGTGGACAAGCTTCTGGCGGAATACCCCCTGAAAGCCCTGGTCATCGCCTGCAACACCGCCACAGCGGCGGCGGTAAACGACGTCCGGGCCGCCCACCCGGAGCTGATTGTGGTGGGCATCGAGCCAGCCCTGAAGGTGGCGGCGGACCACTTCCCCGGCGGACGGGTGGGTGTGCTGGCCACGGAAGTTACCCTGCGGGAGGAAAAATTTGACACACTCCTGCACCGCTTTGACGAAAACGTCACCATCTCCAAAATTCCCGCCCCGGGACTGGTGGAGCTGGTGGAGCACGGTAAGGTGGACGCCCCGGAGACGGAGGCACTGCTGCGCAAGGTTCTCGGCCCCTATCTGGGGAAGCTGGACGCGGTGGTGCTGGGCTGCACCCACTATCCCTTCGCCCGGAATGCCATCCGCCGTATTCTCGGGGACGATGTAGTCCTGCTGGACGGCGGCGAGGGCACCGCAAGGGAAACCCGGCGGCGGCTGGAACAGGCGGGTCTGTTGGAAAATGGCGGCGGAGAGGTTATCTTACGCAACAGTTCCCCCGACCCGGATATGCTGCGGCTGTCCCGGGAGCGGCTGAATCAGGAGGATTGACGATGGAACATAATATTCTGGTCATTGGCATCGCCGGGGGCACCGGCAGCGGAAAAACCACCCTGATGGACAACCTCATCGGCAAATTCCAGAACGAGGTCACCGTTCTCAGCCACGACAACTACTACCGCCGCCACGACGAACTGACCTATGAGCAGCGGTGCCAGCTGAACTACGACGAGCCTGCCTCCCTGGAGACGGAGCTGATGGCGGCGCATCTGGACAAACTTCGCCATGGGGAGGCCATCGACTGCCCCATCTACGATTTCACCATCCACAACCGCTCCGACAGGACCATTCGCATCGTGCCGAAAAAGGTCATCATCGTGGAGGGCATTCTGATTTTCGAAAACGAGGCTCTGCGAAATTTAATGGATATCCGCATTTTCGTGGACACCGACGCGGATATCCGGCTGTGCCGCCGGATTACCCGGGACGTGAACAAACGGGGAAGGACTTTGGAGAGCGTACTGGCCCAGTACCAGCAGACGGTGAAGCCCATGCACGAGCAGTATGTGGAGCCCAGCAAGAAGTACGCCCACATCGTGGTTCCCGAGGGCGGAAAAAATCTCGTGGCGCTGGATATGATCACCGGCAGAATCCGGCATCATCTGGAGGATATATGCGATACGAAAGTCTGATTTTTGACATTGACGGCACCCTGTGGGACTCCCGGGCCCTGGTGGCTGAGGGCTACAACATTCAGCTGGAAAGAGAGGGCCTTTCCCATCTGGCAGTGAACGCGGAAATGTTCCTTCCGCTCTTCGGCAAGATCATGACGGAAATTTCCGACATTATTTTCCCCTCCATCCACGCACCGGAGCGCTACGCCAAGCTGAGCAGTGCCGGCACCGACGTGATCGGCGGCAAC
>CAMGCA010000136.1 GCA_946011705.1 uncultured Clostridia bacterium
CAATTGTTCATTGTCAATTGTCAATTTATTTCCCCTTTTGCTGAGTAAAACCGATAAACACAACAATTTTTATCAGGTGGAGGATGATTTCATGGAACCGCTTCTGGAAGGGCTGAAAAAGTCGGAATTGTTTTCCGATTTCCCGGAGGAGATCGTCACAAACTGCATCCTGCCTCACCGGCAGGTTCAGGAATACCGAAAGGAGATCTGCCTGATTCGGCCCCAGCAAAAGGTCAGTCGTTTTGGCATTCTTCTTTCGGGAAAAGTCAATATCTTGCACATTTTTATGGAGGGCAGCTACAGTCTCATTACCTCCCTGCGCCCAGGGGAGATTCTGGGTGCGGATCTGATCTTTACCCGCAGCCAGCTTTCCCCTTACCATGCCGTGACTGCCGCGGATACCCGGGTCGCCTACTTTCCCAGGGAACTGGCCACCCGTCCCGGTATGCTGCCGGATATCTGGCGGGCAGAGTTGACCCGGCAGCTTGCGGTGTGGATTTCCAATGGAAATATTAAGAAGGAATATCGTCTTGCCATTCTGTCTCAGAAGGGTCTGCGGGAGCGGATTCTGACGTATCTGACCATGCAGGCCTCCCGGCGGCAGACCACCGCCTTCGCCATTCCATTTTCCCGGGAGGAGCTGGCGGCTTATCTCTGTGTCAACCGCAGCGCCCTGTCCCGGGAGCTGAGCCTGATGCAGGAAGAAGGGCTGATCACCTTTCAGAAAAACCATTTCCGCCTGAACTTCCTGACCCCGGCGGAAAATGGTCAGATTTTACCGTTTTGAACCTCAACAAAGCGCTTTCCCAGATACATAGGCCCATGGGATGGCAGGGCCTTGGACACCCGCACCGTCACGGGAACCCCGGGGCAGCAGATTTCCGCGACCTGCGCCAGCCAGTCTGCCCCCTGACCGTCTATCGTCCGGGCATCCATTCGCAGGGTTCCGTCAAAGCCTGCCCGGTAGTCCACCAGGGATTCCAACGGAAACAGGGCGCTGTCCAGGGCTTCTATGGAAATCGCCCCTTCCCTTCTGGACACAGTGTCAATCCGCCGGGTCACGCCGCCGCAGGGACAGGGCGGAAGAATACGGGTGAAGTCACCTGTGCGGTAGCGGATCAGGGGCATGGCTTCCAGGCCGATGGTGGTGATCACCAGCTCCCCGTACTCCCCTTCCGGCAGGATTTGTCCATTTTCGCCGATGATTTCCGAGATGATGTGGTTCTCCCGCAGGTGCATTCCCTCGAAAGCGGGACAGGACACCGCCCCGCCCAGTCCGCACTCCCGGCTGCCGTAATGGGGGTACAGTTTGCTGCCCAATTGGGCTTCCAAAGCGTCCATCACACCCCTGGGGCAGGCATCCCCGGACACCAGTGCCCGTTTGGTGGGCAGAGGCTTCCCATACATCCGGCACAGGCCCAGCAGGGTCACCGGGAAGCCGATGTAGGTTTCCGGCCGGGTTTCCGACACCAGCGCCGACAGTTCTTCCCAGCTCAGGCCAAAGCCCGCCCGGATGGGAATGCCTCCCAGCCGCTCCACGGCCCGGGCAATCAAGTCACCCAACCCGAAGGGGCCGGAAAAAGGAAAGGTAATCAGGCATTTTTCGCCGGGAGACAGCATCTCCCCGATACCTGCGGCAAAAAAGCCGATGGTGTTTTCCGTATCCCGCCCGGTGTAGAACACCCGCTTGGCTTTTCCCGTGGTGCCTGAGGTAGACCCGGAGATGACCCGGCTCACCTCCGACTGGGAAGTCAGCAGGAAAGAACCGGGATTCTCCGCCAGCATGGCGGGAGTGGTAAAGGGCAGCCGCGCCAATTGCGCCAGATTGTCCAGTTTTTCCGGGTATCCGGCATAGATACCGCCCCTTATCCTTAACCGGGCCAGCGTCTCATTCAGCCGCCGCAGCTGCAAAGCTTCCAGTCCCTCCCGGGTTAAAACCGGGAGGGACTCGATTTCGCAAATCCAATTGTCCAGTCGTGTTTTTCTCATTTGCGGTACAATGCCTTTCCATTGATATCCGTCAGGTTATAGGCGCAGAAGGGCACCATGCCCCGCTCGGTGTCCACCTCGCAGATATAGCACCGGCGCAGACGGGCAAGATCAAGGTTGTAGGCGTCCTGAAACACCATCCCGGAGACGGTGAAGGTATTTTCCACGGTCTGCCGCAAAAAGTCGTCCAGAGAGGAAGTGTCGCTGTCCCCATCGCAGCCGACAGCCTTGCCGCTCCACTGCTGGGACACGAAGTCCCGGGCGTCGCTGGATTTGACGCAGCAGCATTGGCTTCTTTTCCGGGGCAGGGCTTTGATACTGCCGTCCGGTTTTCGCAGGTAACTTGCGTGGAAGGAGCAGTAGGGGCTTTCCGCGCCGCCGCCGCCAAAATCCGCAGCCTTCATCAGGCCCTGCGTCTGCTGCTCAATGCGGCGCAGAACCGCCGGGATGGTCAGACGCTTCTCCGGGGCTTCCAGTCCGCAGCGGCCGAAATAGGAGATGGGCTGAATATGAACGCCCCGGACGTGGGGGGCATGCTCCAAAGCAAAGCGGAGAATATCGCCCAGAGCCTGATCGTTGACTCCCGGCGCAACCGTGGGTACCAAAACCACCGGCAGTCCCGCGGCTTTGCAGTTTTCCATGGCGCGCAGTTTGGTTGACCTCAAAGCCGCGCCCCGGAGGGTCTGGTAGATTTGATCGTCCAGACCGTCAAATTGCAGGAACACCGTGCTGACCCCGGCTTTCGCAAGATGTTCGGCGTAGCCTTCCTCCCGGGCAATGCGAAGACCGTTGGTGTTCAACTGGAAGAAGGTGAAGCCCTTTTCCCTGCCCAGGGCGATGATCTTGTCCAGATCGTTTTTGGCAGGCAGACGTTATCCTGCGTCCACAGGGCTTCCAGATAGTATTCGCGCCACTGATCCGTCAGATCCTCCAGATGCCGCACAGCAAAGCCCGCCTGACGGGCCTGATTGAGCAGTTCGACCACATTTTCCGTCACGTCGGAGAACACCAACTTACCGCCCTTTTTCAGCAGTTTTCCCGCCTGTTTCAGGGCCAACGGAACATTCCCGCTGGCATAGAAGCTGCACTGGGAGATGATTCCGTCAAAGCTGCCCTCGGGGTAGGGTGGATTCAGGTAGTCCCCGGCAGTCACGTTCTGTCCACAAGGGGCCAGATCAATCCCCTCCGCTTCATAGCCCAGTGACCGCAGCAGCCGGATGGTGCTGCCGTCCCCCGCCCCCATGTCCAGCCACCTGGCAGGCGGGGACAGGAAGGACAGCTCAATCAGATAGCGGCTGTGCTCCTCGCCGCAGCCGATCTTACAGCCGGTGAGCAGCAAGCGCTCCCGCAGGAAGGTCGCCAGCGTCTCGTTTTCGTCCACCAGAATGTTCCGGGTGACGCCGGTGATGATAAAGGTTTTCTTGACCATAAGTGCCATTCCTCCTTATAATCTGTGAAATTACTTACTTTTTCTTGTGGGAACCGCAGGGATCCTCGTCCGGGCCTTTGCCGGTGAGGTCCTGCATCCGCTGCATTCCCCGGGCAGAGTAGAACACCAGCTGGGAAACGCTGCCGTCCAGATTCTCCCCCCGGAGCACAAGGCCGTTGGCGTTCTCGTAATAATCAATGGGAAGTGTCCGCCGGTAAACCTTACCGGTGGCCCCGTCCACCACCTCTACGGTGACTTCCTTTGCGGAAATCTCGAAAATTTCGCTGTCCATGCCAACCACCTTCTGTCCACGCAAAATCGGAGGATTCCCCTCTACGACTTCATTGTGACTTAATTCGTTCCGCTTTTACACCTTGTATTCAAAAACAAGTCGCAGAAAAAAGGTGACGGTGATTGTTAATTCTGCACAATCACCGTCATAGAATCGTCACATATTTCAGCAAATTATAACCTACAAAGCACCAGCGTCCCGTTCAAATCGGGAATGGGCACAGCGGGAAGCCGCTCCCCGACCTCTGCCTCATACCGTTCCAGCGCTTTTCCCAGGCCGGGCAGGCCGGGATTTCCCCAGTCGTGGAGCATCAGATACCCGCCGTTGGAAAGCCTTGGCTAGAAATACCGCAGCCCCGCCAGTGTCGCCGGTTCGAAATCCACATCCAAAGACACAAAGCAGAAGGTTTCTTCCAGTCCGCCCAGCGAATCCGGGAAAAAGCCAGGTTTCAGCACGATTTTCTCAGGATACGGCATTCCCGCCATCACCTGTTCCACTGAGGTCTTCTCATGGGCGGCCTGGATGGCCTCCCCTGCCCCGGCGGCATTGTCAAAGCCCTGAAAGCTGTCGAACAGATAGAGCGTGCGGTCAGGAAGAAGCCGATTGAGGCACCGGGCAAACTGTCCCCGGTAGACGCCCAGCTCTGCCGCCGCGCCGGGTACATCCGCAAGGCGGCGGCACAGCAGCTCCAGAGTTCCCATGCGGACATAATCGTTTTCCATCTCCTGCCCGGTGAGCCGGGTGTCCCGTAGCTGGCATGGCGTGGGGACAATGTGGTGTGATGCCAGCAATGTTTCCGCCAGTGCTTTCCCCAAAATCTGATATGCGGTGTCGCGGGAGGCATCATTTCTGTCCCGCAGGGAGACGCTGTTTTTCAGGAACAGGCACCGCTCTGCCGGGATGCCCAGATCGGCACATTTTTCGGTGATGTCCTCCACATGGCGGATGGTCACAATCATCAAATCGCATTGTGAGACGGGTGCCGCCTCCGGCGGCAGCAGGGGCCTTCCGAGAAAAGTCGCTGAATCGGGACTGCTTTCCACAAAAGCGGCAATCCGTTCCGGGGTAACCCCCTGTCAATCAGCTCCGACGCGCCGCAGCCCGTGCCCCATACATAAATTCCCATTAAAAGGCTCCTTCCTGTTTTGCCGCGTCCATTTTGGATTCCAGCATCATGAATTCTCCCGTAAGCGGGTGGTAAAATTCCAGTTTTTTCGCGCACAGCATCTGATGGGTCAGCCCCAGTTCCTCGGAAAATGCCTGGGATTCCGGACTTCCGTACTGAGGGTCCCCCAGAATGGGAAAGCCCATGTAGGCGCAGTGAAGGCGCAGCTGGTGGGTCCTGCCGGTGACGGGGTGCAAGTCTAGTTTACATAACTTTTCGCCCCGTTCCAAAACCAGCCACTCGGTTACGGACGGCTTCCCATCGGGATTGACATAACGCAGAAGACTCGGCAGCGGCCGCCGAGCTATGGGCGCGTCAATGATGCCGTTGTTCTCCTTCGGTTCACCGTAGACCAACGCATGGTAGGTTTTCTTTGCGCCGCAGTTCTGCAAAAGGCTGTGGACATGGGCATTTTTCGCCAGCAACACGATGCCGAAGGTGTCCCGATCCAGCCGGGTCATGGGGTGAAACGCGGAATGCTGCCCGGTTTTCCGGTAGTATCCGGCGACATAATTTGCCAGCGTCCCCGTATTTTTCGCCCGGGAGGGGTGAATCAGCATCCCGGCAGGCTTGTCCACCGCCAAAATAGCGTCATCCTCATAGAGAATCGACAGTTCCCCGTCCTCCGCCGGGTATTCCGGGGTTTCCTCTGCCAAAGCGACAGTAATTACATCCCCGGGCTGCACCGGGTAATTCGTCCGCTGCGGAATTCCATTTACCCGAATGGAATCCCCCCATTTCAGCTTGTTCATGAGGCCTGCGGACATTTTCAGTTCTCCCAGCAGGAAGGACGAAAGCCGCCCTGCCCGCATAGCCTTATGCGTCAGTTCCACGTTCTTCCCCCCATTTACATAGAAATGCAGAATGCAAAATTGGAATTTGGCGGCGAGTCGCCGCTGACAATGTGTTACGAACTTGGTCTATCCCATTACATCCTTTGGGCCCCTCGACCATAGGACGCTCTGAAAAAAGTCTCCGCAGGGGCGGCCAAAGGCCGCCCGCAGCATTGGACGCAGAACGTATTCCGTTTTGACGGAAAAGCTCAAAATATCGAGATATTCGGGCGTCCAATGAGCGCCCCTACGGTAATATTCGGCAGATTCCATTTTCTCACAGCGGTTGTGGTCGAGGGGCCCAAAGGATGTAGGA